>JAJFVE010000039.1 GCA_021371965.1 Planctomycetaceae bacterium | reverse complement strand
CATTTGCCCGAACCGGTCTTGAGGATATAAACAGGATTACTGCCATTGCCATTGGGGATGATAGGAGAAAACGTGTTGTCACCTGTATTGGACCCGGTGAATTCGAGCGTGGTATTGTAGTTCGTGCCCGAGATCGTCAGTGTCCCTGGATTGGTGAATTTCATCGCCCCTGTTCCGGAGGCATCGATCGCGGCCGTGCTGTAGGTGTTGATCTTGAAAAGGCGATCCGTGCTTGACCCGGACCCAATGTAACGAAGTGTGCCGATGACTCCGTCATTGGCGGCAAAAACAAGGTTGGTCGCCGCGTTAGAGGACTGGCCGATGCTGCTGGCGCTGCCGCCGTCAGCCAACGAAGAGACTTCCAGTATGCCTCGAGAGATCGTCGTGACGCCAGTGTAGGTATTCGCCCCAGACAAGCTCAATGGGCCATAATTAGATTTGCTCAGGGCACCGGTTCCACCCAGAACAGCACTGACGGTGGTGTCGGCGGTATTGTTCATCGTGTAGCTGGAGCCCGTCAGGGTGCCAGTGCCGACAATCGATCCGGCCGTTAACGTTACGACCCCGACCGTGTCACTGTAGCTGCCCATGTCGAGCGTGCCGCCGTTGATCGTGACGGCCCCGGACGCGATAGCGTTGTCGACGCCGTAACCGAGGGTTCCGGCGTTGATCGTCGTCGTGCCCGTGTATCCGTTAGCGACGTTGAAAGCCAACCTGCCGGCGCCGCTCTTGGTCAGGGCCGTGCCCGTGATGGCGGTGTTGATGTTCAGCACGTCCGTGGCTGTGTCGGTGCGGATCACCAGTTCGGCGCCTCCGGCGATGGCCGTGCCGCCGCTGATGGTGCTGGTTCCGCCGCCGGACTTGAGGATGCCTGGCACGGTCAAGGTCTGCGAGGCGTTCTGCGTCCAGTTCACCCCGGCGCCGGAGAGGTTCAGGCTCAGCAGCACAATGCTGTTCTGATTGGCCGGCGAGCCAGTCAATTTCACGTGCTTGCTGGCAGTAATGGTATCGGCCGCGACGGTATTGGCATCGACGCCGTAATTCAACGCACGCACGAACGTGCCGGCGCCGTCCATGGCGGCGTAGTTTGACCCGCCATAGAAGATGCCCGTGTTGATGAAGCCTGCCGCGGCGCCGGTCAGGTTGAAGCCGTTGGTAGCGCCGTTGACGCCGCCACCGTTGACGAAGTTCCCCGTGGCGCCTGCCGCACGCGTGGCCAGGGAGGAGAAGGTGATGGCCTCGTCGAAGTCAGCCGTTCGGGTGGTCTTTACCGTGCCCTCGCCGGCGCTGAAGGTCAGGGCGCCGAGGCTCTGAGAGAGGGCGCCGGAGGCGCCGGCGTTGTCGAAGTTGAAGGTGCCCTTGCCACCGAAGGTCAGGCCTGAACTCGAGGACAGCGATCCCGTCTGGCGTCTGAGGGTCAACACACCACCCCTCACGGTCGTGGCGCCGGTGTAGGTATTGTTGTTGGTGAGGACCAGGGTTCCAACATCGTCCTTGGTCAAGGCCAGAGTGCCCGTGCCAGCGCCGTTGCTCATGACCCCGTTGACGAGGGTATTGCCAGCACCGTACACGGCAAATGTATTGGCACCGATGGCGCCTGCTTTTACATCCCCGGCGAACGTGAGGGTGTTTGTGAGCGAGTCCTGCACAACACTGACGGTGTTACCCGTTCCCACAATTACGTTGGCGTTGAACAGCTCGTCATTGGCAACCGTGGAGTTCATCACAATCCTGGCACGATTTGCCGTGTAGAACGTGAGGTTCTGTGCGCCGACTCCGCCGCTGCCAATTGTGTACGAGGCGGCGTTGGCCGTATCAAAAATGATGTATTCCGCTGTCGCACCGGTGCCAAGATCAATGGTCGTATTCCCGTTGCCGCCATTGATGAAAGACGGAGCGTTGAACCTGGTTATGGGCACGGCACCCCCGCTCCAATTGCCAGTATTTGCCCAGACGTTGTTCGTTGCGCCGGTCCAGTTGATGGGCGTAAAATCCCAGGCACTGCTGGCCTGAGCCCCACAAGCCAGTCCCAAAACCACAGTCAAGAATGCAGCCAACGATCCTATTGCCACGCGTTTCATTTTCATCCTCGTTTTTGTGAACAGAATAGCTCTGCGGTCTGAAACGACATGCCCGCCTCCGCCTCTGCTGGCCCAGCCGAAAATATGACGGCTTCTCCCGGGTACAAAACGGGGCAATTATCGATGTATGATAATCGCATAACCCAAAATCGCCAATGGGCAAAATCTGGAAGCAGTTGGTATATATCTGGAAACCTTCAGTTGAGCGACGGATGCATTGTCTGGCCGAAGGGGCGGACAATGACTCGGTTTACATAAGTAATTGTAAATTAAATTGTTAAAAGAATACGGCTTTCTGAATCTCGCGAAAAACAGACAAGAAAAGACAATTGTTACCCGAGTCGGGTGTCTTTTGGAACCGAGAACCTGCTGTGAAAAGTACAACAAAGTGCAAGGATGGTTAACGTCCCAAAGGTTGATGACCGGCACCGCTATATATAAGAGCAGGATCATCCCAAGACGATCCTGCTCTTGATCCCAATCCCATTCCAATCCGTAATCGTTACGGCCGATCGCCCATTTTCAGGCGCAGGTTGATCTCCTCGATGATCGGCAGGACCTGCGAGATTTCGTCGACCACGTAGTGGGCGCCCATCATCGCCAGGCCTTCGGTGGCCTTGGCGACTTTGCGCTCGAGCACGTCCTTGGGCAGGGCGTTGATCTCTTTCTCGTTGAGGCCGACCTCGTTGCCGGTCTTGGCCAGGCCGATCGTCCACGTGCCGGCGTTGATGCCTTCGGAGATGTCGGGCTTGGTGTCGCCGACTTTCACGACGGCCTCGGGCGGATAGATGCGGGCCTGACGCATGTTGTCCAGCACCATCCAGGGTTCCGGTCGGCCGTACGGTACGCCGGGGGCGGTGGCCCAGGAGTTGGTGTCGGGCTCGAAGCCTTGTTCCTTGGCGCGCTGGAAGTTGATCTCCATTGCCTCGGTGAAGTACCCGCTCGATGAGCCGATCTTGATGCCCATCTTCTTGACGGCCTTGGCGGTCTCGACCGTGCCGGGGATGACGTCGGCGTAGTCGCCGATGACCTTGACCTGCAGCGGCTGGAAGACCTCGAACATCTTCTGCACGTCGGCGTCCGAGCAGGGCTTGCCGTGGGCCGCCTTCCACTGGGCGGCCACTTCGTCGATGCGCGCAATGGCCTTGATGTGCTCGTTCTTCTGCAGACCCATCGGGGCGCGGGCCTGGTCCATCGTGATCTCGACGCCGAACTGCTTGAAGACCTCAATGAACACCACGGCTGGGGCGTAGCAGCCGTAGTCGACGGTCGTGCCGGCCCAGTCGAAGATGACCATCTTAACGGGCCCGCGGTATGTCCTCTTGTACACGAAGTCCATTATCGGCTCCTTAAGTGGCATGGGCGTCTCGCCCATGCTCTTGCTTTGTGGCATGGGCGTCTCGCCCATGCTCTTGCTTTGTCCTCTGGCGGGCGAGACGCCCGCCAGTGCATAGCCGAGACGGCCATGCCACAAAACTACAGCTTCACGCCCATCTGGGCGATCGTCTCGCGGATCACGCCCAGCAGGTCTTGGACGTCCGAGGGAAATATCCGGCCGATGTTGCCGATGCGGAAACAGTCGGCGTTGGAGACCTTGCCGGGATAGATCACGTAGTCGCGGTCGTTGAGCTTTTCGTAGAAGGCCTCGAAGTTGAAGTTCGGGTCCTTGGGGTACACGAACGAGGTAATGATGTAGCCCTGGTCGGCCGCGGGCAGATATTCCTTGAAGCCCATCTGCCGCATGCCGGCCACCAGCGTGTCGTAGTTGGACTTGTACCGCGCCGCGCGGCCGGGCACGCCGCCCTCGGCTTCGAGCTCGGCCAGCGCCTGTCGGAAGGCGATCATCGCGTGGGTCGGCGGCGTGAAGCGGAACTGCCCGTTCTTCTCGAAGCCCAGGTACTGGTCGAGCAGGTCCAGGCTGAGGCTGCGGGCGTAGCCCTTGGTGGCCAGCAGGCTCTCGATGCGGCAGACGGCGAAGGAGAAGCCCGGAACGCCTTCGATGCACTTGTTGGCCGACGAGACGAGGTAGTCGATCTGGCACTCTTCCAGCGACACCGGCACGGCGCCGAAGCTGCTCATGCCGTCGACGAAGTATTTCGCCCCGGCCTTCTTGACGACCGCGCCGATTTCCTTGATCGGGTTGATGATGCCGGTGGTGGTCTCGCAGTGGACGACGGCCACGTTCGTCACGCCGGGGTTGGCCTTGAGGGCCTCGGCGACCTTGACCGGGTCGACCTTGGTGTTCTCAGGGAACTCGACGGGGATCGTGTCGATCTTGAGGACCTTGCCCATCTTGGCGATACGGTGGCCGTACGCGCCGTTGATGAGCACCATGAACTTGCCGTTTGGCGGGGTGGTCGAGCCGACGACGGCCTCGAGGGCGAATGTGCCGCTGCCCTGCATGATGACGGTGGTGTACTTGTCGGTGGTGGCCTGTCCGACTTTGACCAGCCCGTCGCGGATGTCCTTGATGAGGCTGATGAACTCGAAGTCGCGGCTGCCCAGGTCGCGCAGCAGCGCCTGCTTGACCGTGCGGCTGGTGGTCAGCGGGCCGGGAGTGAACAGGATTTTGTCTTTCCAACCCGAAGTTGTTTTCCGCATGATGATGCTCCCAAAGTTCCTTAAGAGACCGCTGCAGCGGCCGACAAGATTACCGGCGGGCGAGCCGGCAGGCAACAGGCTTCTGTGGGCGGTTATACCGCCTCGACCGGGGCGGCCAGCTCCTGCTCCTGCGTGGCGGCGGCTTGGGGCTTGGGCTTGTTGGGCAGCACGTTCCACTTGAAGACAAGCATGGTCGCCGAGAGCAGGAGCATGACGGCCAGGAACGTGAAGATCATGTTCCAGCCCCAGCCGGTGGTCTTGCTGTCGGAGAAGCCCGGCAGCATGCCGCCCAGGATCGCCGCTACCGAGCCAAAACCGTTGACCAGTCCGGCCGCCGTCGAGGCGCCCTTGCGCGTGCCGAAGTCCAATGCGGCCGTGCCGCTGACGATGGAGTCCGGGGCAAACAAGAGCATTCCCATCACAAAGAACGCCAAGGACAGCACCCATCGCTGGGCCGGCAGATGATCGAAGAAGAACATGCCCACGCCCAGCGCCGCCAGGCAGATCACGCACACGGGCATTCGCCGCGAGCCAAAGACCTTGTCGCTGACCCACCCGCCGGCGATGCAACTGACGATGCCCGCCGCTTCAAAGAGTCCGCTGATCAGGCCCGACTCGGCCATGCCGCTACCGAGCTTTTCATTGGCGTACTTGGGCCCCCACAGCAGGATCGCGTAGCGCGTGGGTTTGAGCAGGAAATACGCCGCACAAAGCAGCATCACCGTGCGGTTGGTGATGACCTCCCAGATGGTCTTCCACGATCCCTCGCGTTCCTGCTGCGCATCGGTTCCTATCACCGGCGGTTTCTCGCCGTGGTATTCTTCGACCGGCACCAGGCCCACATCCTCGGGCTTGTTGCGCTGAAAGATGAAGAACAGAACCGTGACGATCAGCAGAGCGCCCGCAGGGACGAAGAACGCAAACCGCCATGACTGGATGTAGCCCCACTGGGCAAACTTGTCGGCGCAGAAGCCGGCAAACCATCCGGCGAACAGACCGCCGGCGGCGTAGGAGGTGCTCCAGATTCCCATCATCGTCCCGCGCTCGCGCTGGGAGAAGAAGGCCGCAAAGTTCTTGCTCAGCGGCCCCCAGCCCGTCGACTGGCACAGGCCCTGGATGATCAGGAAGATGCCGATGATCACAACCCAGGTCGAGGCGCCCATGGCGATCGAAGCGGCGATGGACCCGACCAGCCCCAGCAGCACGACCTTGCGGGTGCCGACCTTGTCTGCCGCGATGCCCCAGACGAACTGCCCGATGGCATAGGCGGCAAGGAACCCGCCGTCGATCCAGCCCATGTCGCTCTTGGGCATGGCCAGGCCGCCATGGGCCGCATCCTTGGCCAGGCCGATCTTGGCGATGGAAAAAGCCTTGCGCGTGAGATAGAAGCCCGCGTACGCCAGCCAGGTGATGGCAAAGATCTGCCAGCGATACCATTCGTAACGGGGATCTTTGACCAGCGGTCTAGGCGTCGGGTCCATAACCACAAACCTTTCTTTAAGACGGGGCGCCCTAGTATATGCCCAAGTCGAGGTCAGGGACAGGCAATCCGCCATTGGCGTTGGCGGTGCGAAGGGGGAATGCTCGACGCTGCCCAAGCGACGGGCCAACACGCCGGGCAAGCTACGCTGCTAACGGGTCGCCGTCTCTCGCAACAGCTCGATCGTCTTCTTCGCACACTCGTCCCACGAGAACTCGCCGGCACGGGCTTTGGCGGCGACGCGGCGGGCCTGGAGGGTCTCGCCGTCGGCGTCGAGCACATCTTCGATCGCCCCGGCCAGGGCGGCGGCGTCTCGGGGGGGATAGAAGGCGGCGCAGTGGCCGAAGACTTCGGGCAGGCACGGGTTGTCAGCCGAAATGCACACGCAGCCCAGCGACATGGCCTCCATGGCGATCATCCCGAACGACTCGACGCGGCTGGTCATCAGGAACGCGCGGCAGTTGCGGTAGCACCAGGTCATCTCGTCGCGGCTGAGCCGGCCGGCCCAGAGCACCGAGTCGTCCAGGCCGTACCGCGCGATCATCTCGCCCATGCGGCGGCGGTAGAACCCCATCCGCGGATCGACCGCCCCGGCGATGACCAGCCGCACCGGCCGCCCGCGGGCGGCCAGGAGCTTCATCGCCTCCAGGGCGTCCTCGATGCCGCGCGACGGGCGCACCGCGCCGGCGACGAAAAAGAACTCGCCCGTCCAGTCTTCGCGCACCGCCGGCGGGCGCGAGGCCGGGGCGTGCTCGTCCTGCGGATCGTAGCCGTAGTGAATGGTGTGGACCTTGCTCAGTTCCGTGCCCCACCGGTCAACGAGGTAGTCGCGCACGAAGTCGGAAACGGCTACCACGCGCTGGGCCTTGTCGACGGCCAGGCGCGTCTGGCGCCGACGCAGGAGGTTCTTGATGCGCTCCAGGACCGGGTTGACGCGGCTGTCCAGCGCCAGCGGTTCCATGTTGTGGATCATGGTCACCTGCGGGACGTGGCCGTACGGCATGTGGCGCTCGAGGGTGACGAAGACGACGTCCGGCGCGAAGGCGTCGAGCGCCGCGCGCAGCGGCGGGCGCGGTCCGCGCGGGAAAAGCCGGAACGCCCCGCTGTCGACGAACTGCACCTTGGGCAGGTCCCCCACCCACGAGCGCACGTCGAGCTGGCCCGGCGTCGCGCAGAGGATAGCCGATATCTCGCCGCTGGCGGACAGGCGCGGGAGCATCTTCTCCAGATACACCCGATACCCGCCGCTCATGCCCCCCCGCGTGATGTTGATCAGAGCGATCTTCATTCCGGCTTTGCGGCATGGGCGTCCCCAAGGGACAGGTCTAGCCCATGCTCGTGCTTGTCTTCTGGCGGGCGAGACGCCCGCCAGTGCATGGCCGAGACGGCCATGCCACAAACCTACGCCCTGGCCATAATTATCCGCCCATGGCCGGGCAGGCTTTGCAGGCCTTTTGACGCCCGCACGGCGGGGCCTCGCCGCCGGACTTCTTCATGTGGATGCCCTTGGCGGCTGTGAGCTGCCGCTGGGTCTTGCTCCCGCACTCGGGACACTTCTGGGCGGTGGCCGTCATCGTCTTGTGGAAAACCTCGAAGACGTGATGGCACTTGCTGCACTTGTATTCATACGTCGGCATCGCATTGGCTCCTTAGCACACTATACCACCCTCGGGAGAATTACGTCCACGAACTTGTCCGCCGTAACCTGCGGCGAAGGCGGATGTCACGAATAACACGAATGAACAACCCTGCCACAAAGCACACAGAGTTCCCGGAGGGACTCGACCGCTAACGTGGGAGACGGTACACTACCTCCCTTCCTGGATGATCTAATCGCCTATTGAGGAGAAACCATGAAGCGATATAAGGCAGTCGTTCTGGGCGCCGGCGCTCGGGGGCGGGCGCATACTCTGGCGTTTTTGAAGAATGCGGACCGGTTTGATCTGGCGGCTGTGTGTGATCTGGATACCGACCGCATGAAAGCCATGCTGGCGGGCATCAACGTCTCGCTGCCGATCTACGCCTCGGCTGACGAGATGCTCGCCCGTGAGAAGCCCGACGTGTTCTGCTTCGTCACGCCGCCGGCGATTCGCCTGGAGCTGGTGAAGCTGGGCGTCCGACATGGCGTCAAGGTTATCGCCTACGAGAAGCCGATGGCGACCTCGCTGGCCGAGGCCAAGGAAATCTGCGACGCCTGCGACGCCGCCGGCATCAAGCACATCGTCTGCCATCAGCACAAGTACGGCGGGCACTGGCAGGCGGTCAAGAAGATCGTCGAGTCCGGGCGCATCGGAAAAGTGCGGTCCGTCCATGCGACCTCCAAGGGCTGGTTCTTCCACTACATCACGCACCTGGTGGACTACGCGATGTGGCTGATCGACTACCCCAAGCCGCAGTGGGTCGTCGGCCACATGCACGGGCGCGGCAAGGTCGCCGATAACCACCCCTCGCCCGACTACATCATGGCCCAGGTCGGTTTCGCCGGCGAGATTCGCGGGTTCTTCGAGTGCGGGACGCTGGCGCCCTCGCGCGGGATACCCGAGCACTTCTGGCTCGACGCCGGCGCGACGGTCCTGGGCACGCACGGCTACGCCGAGGTGATCGTCGGCAAGGGCTGGCGGGCGATGACGGCCGACAAAGGATACGTCGAAGATTACAGCGTCAGCTTCGACGAGAGCGGCAACACCGCCCCCTATATCACCGACCTGGGCAAGTGGCTGGACGACCCGTCGCAGCCGCACCCGTGCCGCGGCGAGCTGGCCTACCGCGGGTTTGAGGTGTCGATGGCCATCCTTGCCAGCGGGCTGGACCCGCGGACGATCGTGCTGCCGATGGACGTGTCGGCGCCGATCCTGGAACGCATGGTGGCCGAGCTGCCCGAAGACAACTACCAGTTGGAGACGACGTGATGATACGCCTTGGCGGCCCCGTATTCGCAGCGCAGGACGATCTGGAACTGCTGGCCCGCGCGCATCGCGAGCAGGGCTATCGCGCGGCATACTGCCCGCAGGCCGATCCCGGCGATACCACGCGCATTGCCGAAATCCGCCGGGCGTTTGCGGCGCAGGATGTCGTGATCGCCGAGGTCGGCGCCTGGTGCAACATGCTGGCCCCCGACGAGCAGCGCCGCCGCGCCAACCAGGAGAACGTCAAGCGGCAGTTGACGCTGGCCGACGAGGCCGGCGCGCTGTGCTGCGTGGACTATCTGGGCACGCTGGACCCGGGCTCGGACTACGGCCCGCATCCGGCCAACCTCACCCCCGAGACGTTCGACCTGGCCGTCGAGACCGTGCGGTCCATCATCGACGCCGTCAAGCCCCGCCGGGCCAAGTTCGGCCTCGAGATGATGCAGTGGGTCCTGCCCGACAGCGTCGACGCGTACCTGGACCTGATCAAGGCCGTCGACCGCCCGGCCTTCGGCGTGCATCTGGACCCGGTGAACATCATCCTGACGCCTCGGATGATGTACGACACAACCTCGCTGCTGCGTGACTGCTTCAAGCGGCTGGGCCCGTGGATCGCCTCCTGCCACGCCAAGGACATCGTCCTGCGGGGCGCTCTGGCGATGCACCTTGACGAGGTGCCCCCGGCCACAGGCTACCTCGACTATCGCACGTACCTCAGCGAGCTCAATCGCCTGGACAACTCGCCCCCGCTGATGCTCGAGCACCTCGCCAGCGAAGAAGACTACCGCGCCGCCGCCGGTAGGCTCTTCGCCATCGGCCGAGAACTGGGCATTGAAATGGGAAACAGCCGTGACTAGCGGCCAGATGAGCGGCCGAGCCTCGAAGAGGCTCCAGGACTTAGCCGGAGGCGTAAGCCTCCGGACGCTGCCAATCTTGTTTCCCCGCCTCGCAGAGGCGGAAGGTTGTCAACGCCAGGCAGCACTTGAAGCCTGCCGCCTCTGCGAGGCGGTTCCATCAACCCAATCTTTTCCGGAGGCTCACGCCTCCGGCTAAATCCTGGCGTCCCTGCGGGGCGCGGAGACGTCTTGCCTCTGCGACCTCAGCGGCCTCAACGGCTAATTTGACCCTTTGGAGCTTCGCGTTTATGACCACAAACAACCCCTCCACTAACTTGACACTCTGGTACGCCCAGCCGGCGCAGGCGTGGATGACCGAGGCGCTGCCTGTCGGGTGCGGGCGGCTGGGGGCGATGATCTTTGGCGGCGTCGAACGGGAGCGGATCCAGTTCAACGAGATCAGCCTCTGGACGGGCACGGGCAGGGGAACGGAAGCATATAACGAGTTCGGGGCGTACCAGGCCTTCGGCAATATCGCCATCGCGTTTGAAGGCCACGGCGGTGCAACCCACTACCGCCGCGACCTCGACCTGAGCACCGCCGTCGCAGGCGTACGGTATGCGGCCGGCGGCGCTGGCTATCGACGGGAACTATTTGCCAGCTATCCCGACCAGGTGATCGTGGCGCGCTTCACGGCCGACAAGGCCGGCTCGTACAGCGGCGTTATCGAGCTGACGGGCGAGCATGAAGACGTCGCCGGTCCGCTGGCGGGCAGGATCGGCCTGATGTTCGCCGGCAAGCTGCCCAACGGCGAACTGTACGAGGCACAGCTCGCGGTGCTCAGCACCGGCGGCACAGCGACGGTCTCGGGCGATAAGGTGGCGTTCCACGGCTGCGATTCGATCACGCTGATCCTGGCGGCCGGCACGAACTACGTGAGCGATCACAGCCGCGGCTGGTTTGGCGACGATCCACACGAGGCCGTCACGCGGCAGATAGCGGCCGCGGCCGCGAAACCTTACGAGGCGATGTTGTCCGACCACGTGGCGGATTACCAGGCGCTGTTTGCCCGCGTGAGCGTCGACCTGGGCCACACGCCGCCGCAGCGGCGCGAGCTGCCGACCGACGAGCGGTTGATCGCGGCCGCCAAGGACGACGCCGACCCGGGCCTGGTCGCGTTGTACTTCCAATTCGGTCGCTACATGCTGATCTCGTGCTCGCGGCCGGGGGCGTTGCCGGCGAATCTGCAGGGCGTGTGGAACGACAGCAACTCCCCGCCCTGGACGGCGGACTATCACACCAACATCAACATCGAGATGTGCTACTGGCCGGCCGAGTCGACCAACCTGCCGGAGTGTCACATTCCGCTGCTGGACTTCATCCGCTGCCAGGCGCCGGTCTATCGCAAGAACACGCAGGCGGCGCCGGAGTTCCAGCACGCCGACGGTCGGCCGGTGCGAGGCTGGACGGTCCGGACCATGTCCAACCCTTTCGGCGGGCAAGGCGCGTGGTGGAACACGCCGGTCAACGGGTGGTACTGCCAGCACTTCTGGGAGCACTTCGCCTTCACCGGCGACGTCGAATTCCTGCGCGACACCGCGTATCCGCTGATGAAGGAGAGCGTCGAGTTCTGGCAGGACCAACTGCGGCCGCTGCCGGACGGTTCGCTGATCGGCCCGCCCGGCTTCTCGCCCGAGCACGGGCCCACCGACGCGACCGGTCTGGGCTACGACCAGACTATCGTCTGGGACCTGTTCACCAATTACATCGCCGCCGCTGACGTGCTGGGCGTCGACGGCGACTATCGCAAGACCGTCAGCGACCTGCGCGACCGCTTGCTGGTGCCGAGAATCGGCCGCTGGGGGCAGTTGCAGGAGTGGCTGGACGACGTAGATGATCCCCAGGATCATCACCGCCACGTCTCGCATCTATTCGGCACGTATCCCGGCCGCCAGATGTGCCCGCGCAACGACGCCCAGGGTGTGCGTGCGCAGTACGTCGAGGCGGTGAAGACCTCGCTCAATGGGCGGGGCGACGGCGGCACGGGCTGGTCGCGGGCGTGGAAGATTGCCTTGTGGGCTCGCCTGTGGGACGGCGACCACGCCTACCGCCTGCTCAAGAATCTGCTCGATCCGGTGACGGCCACGCATACCGATTATGAAAACGCCGGCGGGACGTACGTCAACCTGTTCGACGCGCACCCGCCGTTCCAGATCGACGGGAACTTCGGCGCCGTGGCGGCCATCGCCGAGATGCTGGTGCAAAGTCACGACGGCACGATCGTGCTGCTGCCGGCGCTGCCGTCGGCGTGGCCGGACGGCCACGTCAGCGGCCTCAAGGCCCGCGGCGGTTTCGAGGTCAGTATCGCCTGGCGCAAAGGCGAGCCGATTGCGGTCACTGTGCGCAGCGCCCGCGGCGGACAGTGCCAAGTGCGCTGCGCGAAGACCGGTAAGAGTGTTCATGTGTCACTTGCCCCTGGCGAGGCGGCGGTTCTGGACGGGCAGTTGCAGCGCAATTAAACAGGCGTCAGGTGCCGTGGCGCGCAGGGCCGAAGGCCCGGAGAGCCACGATCCCCGACCTTGCAGTGAGAGAGGATCGTGGCTGTCGGGCTTCGCCCTCCCGCCACGGCACCCAGTTCGCCCTCCCGCTACAGGACGGTGCAGATCAGTCGGGGTTGAAGTAAACCGTTTCGTAGCTGATAGCTATCCGTCACCCTGCGGGCAGTCGTTTGAGGCGCCAGACGAAGACGGCGCTGTCCAGCAGCGGCGCGAGCAGGTTGCCCAGCAGCAGCGCCAGCATCGCCCCCTCGGAGAAGGTCAGCGTCTCGCGCAGCAGCACCACCGAAATGCCAACGATGGTCCCGCAGATCCACTTGCCCCCGGCCGTGATCGGGCTGGTCAGACGGTCTGAGGCGATGAACAGCGTTCCCAGCAGCAACCCGCCGCCCAGCTCGTGCCACAGCGGCGTCGAGCCGCCCCGCTGCCAGTGCAGCAGACCCGACAGCACCATCGCCCAGAACAGGCACGTGGCCGCCATACGCCAGTTCGTGACCCCGGCCGCCAGCAGGAATCCGCCTCCCAACAGTGCCGCCAGCAGCAGGAGCAGTTCATCCGGCCGCGAGTCTTTGGCCTGGATGACGTCCGGCCACAGCAGGGCCAGCAGCACCCACGCCACCAGCGGGCCGTTGAGGCGGTTGCGCCCGACGTCATTGAGCAGGATCTTTCCCTGAAGGACCGCCACCGCGGCGCCGAGGGCGACCATCCACAGCGGCGTCGAGTAAGGCAGCAGCAGCGCCAGCAGCGAACCGGCTACCAGGATGCTCTCATCGATCGCACGGCGGCGCAGCAGCGCGTTGCCCGCTTCCAATGCCGCCATCGTCGCGTACGACACCGCTACGATCGCAACCATCCGCCAGCCTTCGCCGTACATTCTCGCCAGCAGGCACGGCAGCAGCGCCATCGTCGTCAGCCACATCTGGCGCGCGACGCTGGCCGGGTCTCGCACGTGAGGAGCCTCGGCCGTGCGCAGGGCCGGGCGGAGAATGCTCAGGGGGTTCAACATCGATGACCACGGCGTCTTCATGGGCGCACCTGCGCGCCGGCGGCGAGATCCTTCTTCGCCGCGATGAAATGCTGCGTCAGTTCGATCTTGGCCGGGCAGACATAGCTGCACAGCCCGCACACGACGCACAGGTCCACGCGGGATCGGGCGGCGGCCGCCAGATTGCCCTTGCGCAGGTGGCGGTGGATCAGGTAAGGCATGATCGCCGCCGGGCAGACGCGCTTGCACTGTCCGCAGGAGATGCACGCCTGCGGCCGCCCGTGCAGCGAGGTGTCCATTTCCTGCGGGATGAGCTTTCCTCGCAGTCGTCCCAGGAATGAGCGGCCGTACGACATCGTGCTTCGCCCCGGTCCAAGTTCGGCCAGCCATCCGCCGGGGCGGTCGTGCTGAGGCAGGACGGTGAAGCCGGTGCATTCGCTGTCGATGCCGATATAGCTCTCGTCGCAGGCGACGCCGGTGAGCACGCCGTCACGGACGACGCGCCGCGGGCCTTCCTTGACGCGCCCGGCCAGCAGGTCCCGCAGCGGGTATCCCGGTTCGACCAGCAGGTGCACGCACTTGGCGGCGCCGGGCCCGCCGAGGCTGATCAGCCGCCGCACGGAGGGTCGCGAGTCGCTCAGCGCGCGATCGACGGCCAGCAGCCCCTCGATGCGCACGCCCCAGACGGGCAGGCCGCTCTTGCAGGGCAGGCCCAGCTCCCGCGCCAGCAGGGCGAAGTTGTCGGCGGGGTATCGCAGCGGGACCTCGACGAGGTTGATCCACGCGTACCCGCGCAGGCTCTCGAGCACGCCGCGGGCGAAGACCGAGTGGACTTCCGGCAGCACCAGGAAGATCGGCTGGTGCTCGATCAGGTCCTGCAAGTGCCCCATCGCGCGGGTGACGTGCGTGAGGCGCCGGCGCAACTGGATGGCGCCGCGGGCGGTGAAGGGCTCGAGGTTGAGCGTCGAGACGATCACGGCCGACGGTTGGCCGAACGGGTCGGGCAGGAGACCGCTGTGGGCGTCGCAGAAGAACTGCCAGGCGCCCAGGGCGAGCATCTTCTGGCGCTTCAGAGCGCCGGGGACGTTGCGATGCGGGATGTGCGGCTGGTCCTGGCGCACTTCCCAGGGCTGTTCCTGCTGGCGTCGGAGATCTTCCAGGACGATGTGGCCGCCGACTTGCCCGAGCCGGACGATTCCGGCCCGCGGGGCCAGCAGCGGGACGGAGAAATTATCTTCGTCGCATGCCAGCACGTGTCCCTGTGCGATGCATTGCCCCTCCTTGACGAGCACGTGTGAGAAGTTGAAACGGCGGCTCTTCTGGGGCAGATAGAAGGCGGGCGGGTCGTCGGGCACCTCGACGCGCGACGAGGGCCTGCCGGCCAGAGGAACGTCATATCCTCCTGTCATCCTCATGCTGGCGCGAGCTCCAATTTCCAGGCATCAAGACTCAACCAAACTCCATTCAAGACTCAGACGTCGCGATAATTCTGAAACACAACACTAGGCGCGCGTTTTGCCCCGGGCGATCTTGGGGTCGCACGCCTTCTGCTGATCGAGCAGCTCCTGCAGCGTCACGTCGGAGAGAAACTGGGAGATCTGTCCGGTCAGTTGCCGCCACTTGACGCACACGGGGCAGGCGGGGCTGCGCTTGCAGAAGTCGTGATCCAGCACGCAGGGGCTCACGGCGATGGGGCCTTGAAACACTTCCATGATCTGTCGCAGGGTGATGTCGGCTGGCGCCTGCGCCAGACGGAACCCGCCGGGCCGCCCGGGACGGCTTTCGGCCAGCCCCTGGACCACGAGCTTTCGCAGGATCTTGTACGCGAAGCTCTCGGGGATGTCGTACTGGCGGGCGACCTGCCCGCAGGGCACGACGGTGGAAGGTTGCTGCGCCAGACACAGCAGGGCGCGGATGGCATAATCGGTGTGGCGGGGAATAATTTCCATAGGTCGGCGCTCTCGCGATGGCTTTGTCCATTAAGCGGATAAACTATATCCACATTCTGACCGCCGCGCCGCGACGTGTCAATAGCGAGGGGATTGAAGAGTGCGGATCAGTTTTCTGAGATCCCTGCGCCAGGACGGTATCCGTCAATCCGCAATCCAGAATCACGGACCCCAGTATCGGGCGTAGTTCGATGGGATCGTCGGGTCGATGTCGGTGGGGAAGTACGTGTGGACATCGCCGCTGCGGAACACGACGTTGACCTTCTTGTCATGGCGGGCGAAGGGCACGGTGGCGTTGGCCCAATCGGCCTGGTCGGCCGAATTGTCCTTGTCCACCACCAGATGGTTGTAGTCGATCGCCAGGATGCGGTCCGCGCGCAGGCCGGCGGCGCTGGTGATCTGCGGATTGATGCCGTAGCTGACGACGTACTGCTTGACGTCCGGCTCGGTGCCCCCCCCCGTGTCACCGGTGGGCGTTCCCAGGACGACCTTCTCATACAGTTCCGGATCGTTGGCGCCCCACAAGCTTTGGCCCTGCTGGTCGGCCACCGCGACCGTGTCGGCGCTGGGCGCGGCGGCCTTCTTGACGATGTTGGGGCAATAGCCGTTGAAGCCGACCTCGCTGCTGTAGCCGTAGTTTCGCTGGTTGGTGCGGATGGAGATTTCGGTAGTGCCTTCGGGGGTGTGGGTGATGCGGAGGCAGGAATCGCGGTTGGGGCTTTCAGGGAAGTTGTACCCGCCGGCCTCCCAGGTGTACCAGCGGTCTTCGCCCGCGCGGGTGGCGCCTCGCATCTGGTAAGTCTGCGTCTGGCCGGAATATCCCCATCCCGAACCGGCGCCGGCGCAGTCGTTGGTGGCCAGGTTGATGTTCGCGTCAGGCGGAATGATGTTCACTTCGCTGTACACCCAGTACCGGTGCGGGTTGGAGTCCGGCGCGTACGACATCACCATGCACTGCTGGGGCTTGACGGCCGAGCGGGGGCTGCCGTCGGAGTTCTTGGGGTCAACGAGTTGAGTGAGCAGGAACGTATTGTACACGCCGCGATACCAGAACACGTTTCCGGAGGCGTCCAGGTAGGGTGCGTTGTAGAGCGTATTGCGGCCGGTGTCGCTGACGCGCCGCACGAAGTAGCTGCCGTCAATGGCGAAATACTCCCAGGGCGTGCTGAAGCCCCAGCGCTGCTGCGCGCTGATCTTGCTGCCGTCGGGGTTGGTCCAGAACATCCAGGTGAAGGCGCCGATGCGGTATCGGTAGTCGCGCAGGAAGTTGCGCATCGTCTCGTCAGCCATGTTCGCGCCCGGCGCGCCGGACGTGCCGGCCCGGCCATACGTGTCGGCGCCGCTGCCCTCGGGGCACTGCAATATGGACGTGGCGTTATCGATGTCCTTGAGCACCGCGACGTGCCAATCCTGCGGCGCCGCCAGAGCCTTCTTGGCTGCGGGATCCGAGTCGCGATTTTGCAGCGTGGCCGCTTGCGCTATGCGGGCCAGATTCGACTGGCATCGCACGAAACTGACGCGCTTCATCATGTTGCCCATGGGGGAAATCAGCAGCGTCACCAGAACCGCCAGCACTGCCATGACAACCAGCAACTCTGTCAAAGTCATCGCATGGCGGAACGAAGCATGTCGAGATGAGACGTTCATAGTGATGCTCCTCTTTCGGGAACGCAATACGGACCGCTCCTTCACCCTACCCTATTATATACAGGAGCGTCAATTTATTTATCGGTTGTTTTTACCTTCAAGATCGGCCGCCGTGTCAGTCAAAGCCTCTAGAGGCGGTCCAGGACCAGAATTGACTCATCGTCGCTCTGACGCGCCTGGCCGCGGAATTGCTCGACGTCCTGAAAGACCACTTCCGCGCAGCGGCATGGGGTGCATTCACTACAGCGGCGGATCGTGTCGAAAAGGCGTTGGTCGCCGTAGAACTCGTGGGCGGGGTTGATGGCATCGACCAGCCCGTCGGTGTACAGAACCAGCCGCTCGCCGGCGGTGAAGGTGTGGCAGTCTTCCTCGGGCTGGTACTCCTGCACGCCCAGCAGGATGTTGCGGTTCATCAGGTGCAGCGGCACGCAGGCGCCGTCACTGCACAGGTAAGGCCTGGGATGACCGGCGTTGACGAAGAAGCCGATCCCGGTCGGGGCGTCGATCACGGCATAGAACAGTGAGCAGGGCATGACCGACCCGGTGCGGTTGCCCAGGTCGACGAGCATCATGTTCAGCTCGGCGACGACTTCCACCGGGCGGCTGCGGCGCTGCGGCTCGCTGCGGAGGAAGCCCATGATCTGGGCCATCATCAGCGCCGCGCGCACGCCGTGGCCAACGACGTCGCCGATGACGACAGCGAACTGCTCCTCGTTGATCCGGATGAAGTCGTAGAAGTCGCCCCCGACGGTTCCGCACATGCGATTGAGCGATGCGGCCGACTCGTGCTGCCAATTCGTCGGACATGCCTTGGGCAACAGGGCCGCCTGCAACTCGGCGGCCAGCGCCAAGTCCAGTTCCTGTTCGGTTTCGTCAACCATATGCAGCACGTCTCATCATAGGCCCCCCGCCGCCGGCAGACCCTCTTGCGGCGGAGAAACTGTGGGCGCCGGCTGCAGTCGGGCGCTCTGGCGAATCGCCTCGATCAGCGCCGGCAGGACGGTGAAGAGGCTACCGACAATGCCGATGTCGGCCACCTGGAATATCTGGGCGTCAGGATCGGTATTAATGGCCACGATGGTCTGGGCTGTCTGCATCCCGGCCAGGTGCTGGATCGAACCGGAGATGCCCAGGGCAATGTAAAGCCGCGGGCTGACCGTCTTGCCCGAAAGCCCGACCTGGTGAGAGTAGCTCAGCCACCCGCGGTCGACGACGTCGCGGCTGGCCCCCAGCGCCGCGCCCAGGATGTCGGCCAGCGACTGCGCCAGCGGGATGTTTGCGGCCTTCTTGATCCCGCGCCCCACCGCCACCACCGCCTGCGCGTCGGTCAAGGCGCAGCGGTCGGTCTGCGGGATGAAGTCCACGCGCCGCACGCGGCTGGCCAGCGACGCCGCCGGCGGCGCGATGCGATCGATCGTGCCGACCCGCCCCGCCACCGCTACGGCGGCCGGTCCGCTGTGCGGACGAACCGTGGCCATCTGCGGGCGATGGTTGGGCGTCTGGATCGTCGCCAGGATGTTGCCGCCGATGGCCGGGCGCGTCTGGAGCAGATTGCCCGTGGCCGGGTCGATCTCGAGCTGCGTGCAGTCGGCTGTCAGACCGGCGTTGGCCTTGACGGCCACAAACGGCATGAGCGTGCGCCCGGTGGTCGTCGCGCCTGCGAGGATAATCTCAGGCCGCCGCCGGGCGATCAGGTCCAGCAGGCATGCCGCGTAAGGCTCGATCAGGAAGTGCTCCAGCTCGGTCGCCTCGACGGCCAGCACTGCGTCGGCGCCGCGAGCGATGATATCCTGCAGTTGGTCCTCGGCCATATGTGGGCCGATGAGCACGGCGGTCAGCTCCGTGCCGCGCGCGTCCGCCAGGGCCCGTCCGCGCGTCAGCAGTTCATGGCTGACGCGCAGCACGAGGCCGTCGGCCTGCTCGGCGAGAATCCAGACGCCTTTGTGCGTAACCGAGGCCGTCATGGTATCAGCTCCCGATGCCGCAGCACGTGCACGAGCCGCTCAACGGCGACGGCGGTTAAGGCCTCGTCGCCGGCGGCGAGCTTCTCGCACTGCCGCGAGACCTTGGGCTTGAATATCTTCACCACGCGCGTGGGCGAGCCGGCCAGCCCCAGCCGCGCCGGATCAACATCCAGATCCGCCGCCGCCCAGACTGGAATCTCCAGACTCTTGGCCCGCAGCTTGCCTGCCAGCGTGGGCAGGCGCGGGTCGCCGATCTCCTTGACGACCGTCAGCACCGCCGGCGTGTCGGCTTCGAGCACCTCGTGCCCGTTCTCGACCAGGCGTCGCACTCGCATGAAACCATCGGCGGGATCTATGGACGAGACATACGTCACTACCGGCAAATCCAGCCAGGCCGCAATCGCCGGCCCCACCTGCCCCGTGTCCCCGTCGGTCGCCCGCTCGCCGCAGATGATAATGTCGCAGGCCCCGAGCTTCCTGGCAGCGGCCGCCAGCACGTAGCTGGTCGCCCAGGTGTCGGAGCCGGCGAAGGCTTTATCCGACAGAAGCACGGCCGCGTCGGCGCCCATGGAGACGGCTTCTCTTAAGGCGATCATGGCTTTGGGCGGGCCCATCGACACGACGACGACCTCGCCGCCGCACTTGGCCCGCAAGGCCAGGGCGGCCTCGATGGCGTACAGGTCCAGCGGGTTGACGATGGCCTCAAGCCCCTCGCGGATCATGGTCCCGGTAACCGGGTCCATGCTGACCTTCGAGGTCTCGGGCACTTGCTTGATGGGAACAATAATGCGCATCTTCACAACCTAAATCCTAAATCCTAATCTCTAAATCCTAGACAAATTCGAAACGAATCCAAAATTCAAATGCTCAAAACCACCGAGGGCTCGATACAAGAGCACCGAGCAGATCGTTTGGCGCTTTGAGACTTTGAATTTCCATATTGTTTAGAATTTAGAGTGCTTAGAGTTTGTCTATCGCGGCGTGGAGTCCGGCAGGCCGCCGTCAACCGGGATCGTCGCTCCAGTCGTGGGCGTCTGGCGGGTGATGAAGAACATCGCCGCGTTGGCCACATGCCGGGCGGTCACCTTGGCCTTGAGCAGGTTGCGGCCGCGGTAGTATTCCTCCAGCCCCGCCTCGTCGAGGCCGCGGGCCTTCATGCGGTCAGGCCCGACAGCCGCCCACAGGCCGCTGCGGTACGGGCCTTCGCCGAAGATGGCATCCGGGGCGACCATGTTCACCCGCACGTCGGCGTCGGCCAGTTCCAGGCTCGCGATGCGACCGAGTTGGTGGCTGGCGGCCTTGGTGGCGCTGTAGGCCCCGAATCCCGCGCCGGGGCAGAACACGTTCTTGGTCGAGACCAGGACGATGTCTCCGCCGGTGCCCTGGCGGCGCATCAGGCGACCCGCCTCGGCCAGCGTCAGCAGCGTACCGGTGGCGTTGACTTCCTGCGTGCGGCGGTACTTCTCTACGTCCATCTCGGTGAGCTTGGAGACCATGGCGATGCCCGCGTTGACGATGACGATGTCGACGCCGCCCCAGACGTGTGCGGCCTGGGCGAACGCCCCCGCCACGCTTGCCGCGTCGGTGACGTCCATCGCTACGGCGATCACTCGGCCGGGATACTTTGCGGCGTAATCCTTGGCGAAGGCCTGGAACTTCTCGCCGCTGAGGTCCGTGATGACCACCCGCGCGCCTTTGTCCAGCAGCGCCGTGCATAGCCCGGCGCCGATGGCCCCGGCGGCCCCGGTCACGAGCGCCACTTCGTTTTCCAGCGGACGGAGTTCGGAGGCTTCTTCGCGCTGGGCGACAAAAGTGCCGACGCCTTCGACCTCGACGGCCGAGGGGGCGGCGCTGCGAGACTTGATCAGCTCGCGCAGCTTGGCCACGTCCGCAGCGTCAGCTTCAGGGACACGCATCCCCTGGGGATGCGTGGCACCCTCGGGTGCAGCCGTGAGGATCACACGGTTCCAGGGACGGTCGGCGTCGCCGCTGGGCGTCGCCAGGGTGCCGCGGATCACGGGGGCGATTGTGGCAAGGTCAGTTGTCATGATCGAACGGCCTCCAGCATGAATGCCGCGTTGGCGGGGGCGGCTTTGCCGTCGAAAACGGCGCTGCCGGTGACGACCAGGTCGGCTCCCATCGCCGCGACGGCCTTGACGTTGTCTTTCTTGATCCCGCCGTCGACGCACACCAGCACGTCGCGCCCGCTGCGGCTGATCATCTCGATAAGCTGCCCCACGCGTGCGGCCGTGGCGTCGAGAAAGCTCTGGCCGGGGAAGCCCGGGGTCACCGCCAGCAGCACGACCATCTCGAGCTCGTCGAGCACCGGCTCGACGGCCGCCAGCGGCGTGCCGGGGTTGAGCCCCAGCCCGCGCACGATGCCGCGGGCGGGATCGTTGGCGTTAGTCATCTTGCCCAGGGCCTGCAGCGAGCGGTGCACGTGCGGCGTCTCTGCATGCACGGTGATGATGTCGGCCCCGGCCGCGACGAAGCTTTCGAGCTTGTCGACCGGGTCGGCGATCATCAGGTGCACATCCTTGAGCAGCGGCGTCTTGAGGGCCTTGATGAACGCCGGCCCGACCGTCATCTGCGGGCAGAAGACGCCGTCCATCACGTCGATATGCACCAGCGGCACGCCGGCCTGCTCGAGCACGCGAAGTTCACTGCCGAGGTTGAGCAGGTCGGCCGTCAGGATCCCGACGCTGACCGTCGGGCAAGCGAGCACTAGTTGTTCTTTGGCGGTCATTGCGAGAATGATACGGGTAAGGGAGGGTGGTTGGCAAAGAGAGAAAACGACGAACCTGTTCATTAGCGGCGGAGCTTGCTCCGCGCGGTTTCTTCCCTGACTGGGTGCCGGGGAAACAACCGCGCGGGGCAAGCCCCGCCGCTAATTCAGATGTAATTCCACACCGGCACGTTCAGGAAAACGCCCATCAGTTCGGCGTCTTCGATGAGCTTGGCCTTGTTGCCGTGATCGATCACGTTGATACGCTTGCCGTCGTGCGTGATCAGGTTCAGCTCGTAGCTGTAGTAGCTGGACTTCTGTCCGTGGATGTATTCGCTGAGCAACTGGATGGCATGGATGTCGGCCAGCTTGGTGAACTTGTCGGTCTGGATCTCCATTTCCCCGGCAAGCATGTTCGAGGGCGAGATGCGGCCCTTCCAGTAGAAGCCGCTGTCCTTGTCGAACACGCGCGGCGTGGACATGGAGTACAGCATGCCCCCTCCGACGCCGCCGAAAACCAATCCAAACAGGGGCAGCATGATTACCGGAGCCCACTCGGTGCCTCCGTCTTTTTGAAACGCTCCCGCGATCAGAGCGGCGATTCCTCCGATCATCGTGGCGGCGCCGATCGTAACGAAAAGCCCGCCGAACAGCATGGCCCCGGTCGTCAGGCGGAACTCCAGCCGATGCGGGCCGGCGGCCTTAAGCTTGTGCGTGCGGAAGTTGGTCCCGCCGCCTTTGGCCGGCGTCCAGTCGATCTGCCCCGCCAGGGGGTCTTTGAATAATTCCGCCGGCGCTATGCGCGGCTGGCTCGCCTGCTGGATCAGATCCTTCACCTTGTTGATAAGTTTCTCAAACATGGCGTTCAGCTTTCAGCTGTCAGTTCTCAGCTATCAGCCAGAGGGCCCAGTTCTTACTGATAGCTGATAGCTGACAGCTGATAGCTCTCTTTTCAATCTTCAAACTTCAGGATCCCGAACTGTCGCGGGATGTGGAACGCTGGGGCCTTCCAGACGATCGGCGACCAGGTCAGCCAGTGCGGGCGGCTGGTTTCGTCGGCGCACTTGTAGAAGTTGGCCCGCCAGGTAACGCCCTTGGCCGGGCGCAGAAATTTCCCGTTGCTGTGTTTGGCCATCGTCTCGATGGGCAGGCGGTATTCGAGCGTCCACACCGTGGGGGCGACGATCTCCTTGGCGATCGGGCCTTTCAGTGACGAGGCGATCTCGACGGTCGCCAGGTCGTCGGCCGGCAGCATCACCGCCGGCTTGCCGGCTGGGTGCGCGGAGAGCCACATCACGCCCGTTGCACTCATCTCCAGATTGTAATAGCCGTACTGCTGCCAGTCCTCGCCGGGGGTGAAGAAGAACTCGGCGCAGCTATCGAGGCAGACGGGCTCCTGGTGCTTGGCGCGCTTGGCCAGCACGTAGTTGTCTTCGACGCGCCAGATGATGTAGATGTTCTTGTCGTCCCAGGCGGCCTTGGCCTGCACGCGCGGGGCGAAGGCGGGCTTGTCGCCCATGTAGTATTCCAGCGTCACGGCCGGGACGTCTTTCCAGACGGCCTTGTTCCAGTCGGCGTCGATCTTGATCGGCGCCTTGGGGCGGTGGATCACGTACGTCAGCAATTTTCGCACAGCCGGTTTGGGGTCGATCCCGACAGCCTGCGACGAGGCGGCAGGTTGAGTTTGCGGCATGGAGGTTTCCTTTGCAGTGTCGTTTGCGGCCAGCACGCACGCCCACGCGCCCAAGGTCGCGGCAGCGGCTGACCACATGAAGAGGTTGCGGTTCATTGCTGTTCCTTTCGCGCCGGGGATTGTATCACAAGACAGAACCTGGTGCTCGCTCAGAGAATCGATTTGAGTCTCGCAGGGACGCACCAAACGCTTCCAGTATTTGCCCCGTATTTCCTCAGCGTCCTCAGCGACCTCAGCGGCTAGTTTCAGGCACCGCGAACACCGAGGCCGGCGCGGCCGTAGGGAGGCTGTATATGATGATGGAAATAAGTGAGGCTTGACATTGCATCGGGGATGGAGGGTATAAAGGTTCAGGTTCTCCCCCCGGCGTGCCGATGACAGCGGTGCTTCAGGTATTCATGGCGACACAAAAAAAGACAACTAAACGCACCCCGCGCAAGGCCGCCCCGCGGTCCGCCGGCGGCGGCAGCGCGGGCGTGGGCAAGAACCTGGTGGTCGTCGAGTCACCGGCCAAGATCAAGTCCATCAGCAAATATCTGGGCCCGGGGTACGTCGTCAAAGCCTCGATGGGCCACGTCCGAGACCTGCCCAAGAAGAACATCGGCGTCGACGTCGATCACGACTTTGCGCCCGCGTACGAGCCTGTGGCCGGCAAAGAACGGGCGATCACCGAGCTTCGCAAGTTCGTCAAGGCCGCCCCCACCGTCTACCTGGCGACCGACCTTGACCGCGAGGGAGAGGCCATCGCCTGGCACCTGTCGGAGCTGTTCAAGCTGCCGGCCGACCGCGTGCGCCGCGTCGTGTTCAACGAGATCACCGCCTCGGCGATTCGTGCGGCCTTCGAGCACCCGCGCGAAGTCAACATCAACAAGGTCAATGCCCAGCAGGCCCGACGCATCCTCGACCGCCTGGTGGGCTACGAGGTCTCGCCGCTGCTGTGGAAGAAAGTCTCGCCCGGGCTCTCGGCCGGTCGCGTGCAGACTGTGGCGGTGCGGCTGATCGTCGAGCGAGAGCGCGAGATCGAGGCCTTCACGCCCGAGGAGTACTGGCGCGTGGGGGCGATCTTCTGCCTCGACGGGGCCAAGGCCGCGGCCCTGACGCGCGACTGGCAGGCGCTGCTGGCCCAGCGCGACGAAAAAGGCAACGGCCCCACCAAGGACGTGCAGCAGGATTTTCTGGCCAAGCGCGGGGGCTTCCGCGCCGAGCTGGCCACGTGGAAGGGGCAGAAGTTCTCCGCCGACAACGAGCGCCAGGCGCTGGAAGTCGCGCAGGCGATGGGGCTAGCCGTCAAAGAGATCGTCCGCTGCAACGACCCACAGGCCAAAGGCCCCGCGCGCAGCCGCGCGGAGGTTGTCGGCGCCCCCGACGCCAAGGGCCCGACCTTCACCGTCGGCGAGATCCAGCAGCGCCAGACGCGATCGCGCCCGCCGGGGCCTTTCACCACCGCCTCGCTCCAGCAGGCCGCCAGCGTGCAGCTTCGCTTCGGGGCCGCGCGCACGATGCGCATCGCCCAGGGGCTTTACGAAGGCGTCGACGTGCCGGGCGAGGGCTCGGTCGGTCTCATCACTTACATGCGCACCGACAGCACGAGCCTGTCGGCCGAGGCGCTGGACAACGTGCGAAAGTTCGTCGGCGAGAAGTTCGGCCAGAAGTATCTGCCCGAGAAGCCCAACTTCTACGGCTCGACCAAGCGGACGCAGGAGGCCCACGAGGCCATCCGCCCCACCGACGCCAACCGCCGCCCTGAAGATCTCCAGGGCTGCCTCACGCCCGAGCAGCACCGCCTGTATCAACTCATCTGGCGGCGGTTCGTCGCCTGCCAGATGTCGGCCGCAGAGTGGCTGGTGACCGAGGCGGCGATCTCGGCCGCCACGCCCGCCGGCGAGGCGGTCTTCAAGGCCATGGGCCGGCGGCTCGCGTTCGACGGGTACCTGCGCGTGGCCGGCCTGCCCAAGAGCGGCGACCAGATCCTGCCCCCGCTGCAGACGGGCAATCGCGCCTGGCCGGTCGAGCTGCTGCCGACGCAGCATTTCACGCAGGGCCCGCCGCGGTACACGGAGGCCTCGCTGGTCAAGGCCCTCGAGGCCGACGGCATCGGCCGCCCCAGCACGTACGCGGCCATCATCGGAACCATCCAGGAGCGCCAGTACGTCGAGATGCGCGACCGGAGCTTCTACCCGACGCACCTGGGCGTGGTGGTGACCGACAAGCTCGTGCAGGCCTTCACCGATATCTTCGACGTGCGATTCACCGCGGCGATGGAAGACCGCCTGGACAAGGTCGAAGAGGCCCAGGTCGACTGGGTGCGCGTGCTGCGCGATTTCTACAAGCCCTTCCAGCGCGAGCTGAAGAAGGCCTTCGACGGCATGGTGCACGCCAAGGCCGAATCGCAGCCCAGCGACTACAAGTGCGATCAGTGCGGCAAACCCATGGTCTACCGCTTCAGCAAGACCGGGCGGTACCTGGCGTGCACGGGCTACCCCGAGTGCAAAGTCACGCACCCCGTCGACGAGAACGGGCAGATCGCCCGGCCGAAGCTGGTCGACGTGGCCTGCCCGCAGTGCGGCAAGGAAATGCAATTCCGCAAGGGGCGGTTCGGGCCGTTCCTGAGCTGCTCGGGCTATCCCGACTGCAAGGGCATCGTGAACCTCGACCGCAAGGGCTTCGTGAAACAGCCCGCCCCGCCGGCGCTGGTGATCGACGACATCAAGTGCACCAAGTGCGGATCGCCGTTGAATCTTCGCCGCGGCAAGCGCGGGCCCTGGCTGGCGTGCTCGGCGTTTCCCAAATGCCGCGGACGTTTCCCATGGGCCGACCTCGACCCGGCGATGGCCAAACGCCTCGAAGCCGCCCTGGCCGAGCACGAGAAGGCGCATCCGCAAAAGACGATCACCAACATGGCCGGGCAACCCGTCTCTCCCACGTACAAACCCCAGGCCGGCGCCGCCGCCGAAGAACCCGCGCCGGATATCGAAGAGTAGCCCCCGCCAGTAACACGGGCGTCCCCACGGGACAGTCTCGCCCATGTTCTTGCTGTGTGGCATGGGCGTCTCGCCCATGCATCCCTGAACCTGCACGGTCGGGGACACGCGCAACGGAGTTGTGCGCAGCACCCCGCCTAACATGATCTAAGGAGGGGACCGGTTATGAACGTCAAAGGGTTACTCGCCGCCGGGATGGTTGCTCTGGTGGGCGCCGGATCGATCTTGGCGCAGTTGGCCCCTGCCAGGGCTGTTCTGCCACCGGCAGTCAAGGCCACTATCGACAAGGCATATCCAGACAACACCGTGATCAGTACGCAGAGGGAACTGCGCAACGGCGTGGACGTCTACACCGTCGTCTTTCAGACAAAGCTCGGCGCGAAGATGAAGGCCGTGGCGGCCTACGACGGCACGCTGATGTCCGTAGCCGCCCGCGTGGATCCGGATGCGATGCCCGAGGCGGTCAAGCGCGGCATTGGGAGAGAGATTCCCGATTGTACGATTATCGACGCCTTGAAATACCAGACCACGCGCGTCGCCCTTAACGGTCAGGTCGTGAAACTGGCCGCCCCGCAGGTCCAGTATGAAGTCATGGTTCAGAGCGATCTGGGAATCAGCGTGCTGATGTTCCAGGATAGCGGCAAGCTCATCCGGAAAGAGGGCGCCTGACCGCCAAAGAAATTCCCCGTCTCTCATAATTCTCTCACGCGGGGTGGGCTATCTTTCTGCATTCGTGCGTCTCGCTGCCGATGGCGGCCGCGGGAAAGATGCGGGCCTTTAGCAAGGAGAAGGACATGAACAGCGAACTGAAGTTCGCGGCCGCTCTGTGTGCAGTGGCGGTGCTGGGGCTGGGCGTGAATGCGATGGCGGCGCCTAAGACCGGCAAGAAGGGCAAGACACAGGTCGAACTGCCCGACGTCGTCAGGGCCTCGATGAACAACGTCGTCCCCGGCAGCGCCATCACCAAGATCACCAGGGAAACCCAGGACGGCGTCGAAGTCTACCAGGCCCAGCTCACCAAGAACCCCGTCGAATGCGAAGTGGCCGTGGCGGCCGACGGAACGCTCATCGCCGTCGAGACCGCCATCAAGGAAGCCGACCTGCCCCAGGCCGTCAAGGACACCCTGGCCAAGGAAGCCAAGGGCGCCGATATCCTCAGGGTCGCCAAGGCCGAAATCTCCGCCGTGACCAAAGACGCCAAGGTGACCAAGCTCGAAACCCCGAGAGCCCAGTATGAAGTGAACGTCATGCCGGCCGCCGGCAAGGCCGTTATTCTTGAGATCGCGGCGGACGGCAAGCTGATCAAGAAGGAAGAGGTCAAGAAGGCCCAGAAGCCCGCCAAGGCCGGCAAGAAAGGCAATGCCGCCAAGAAGGCTGCCGCCGGGGAATAGCAGACACCGGCAACGGTTTCACCCGGCGTCGCCGGCGGACGTCCAGGTCCGCCGGCGACGCCGTTTTGATCCCGCTCAGGCGTTCTGCGCGACGATTTTGAAAAAACGCCATCTCTCATAATCCTCTCACGCATCGGTCGATATGTTCTTGCTCATTCATGCGTCTCATTGCGGCGACCGGAGACGATGATCTCGCAGCCGGTGAAGGCGGCGGGCAAAAGACGGGCGCCGACAAAGGACTCGGACAATGAACAACGTACTGAAGTTTGCAGCGACACTTTGCGCGGTGGTGGTGCTGGGATTGGGCATGGACGCGATGGCGGCCCCCAAGGCCGGCAAAGAAGGCAAGGCCGGCGCCAAGGCCAACGCCGACGTGCCCGACGCCGTCAAGACGACGATGGACAAGGCCATCGAGGGCGGCAAAGTCGGCAAGATCAAGAAAGAGACCGAAGACGGCGTGGAAGTCTATGAAGCCATCGTCACCAAAGACGCCGTCAAGAATGAGGTGACTGTTGCTGCCGACGGGACCATGATTGAAATCGAGACCGTCGTCAAGGAAGCCGACCTGCCCCAGGCCGTCAAAGACACGCTGGCCAAGGAAGCCAAGGATGCCAAGATCCTCAAGGCCGAAAAGGCCGTGATCTCGGCCGACATCAAAGAGGGAAAGGTCACCAAGCTCGAGACCCCTCGCACCGAGTACGAAGTAAAGGTCAAGCCCGCTGCCGGCAAGCCCATCAACATCGAGATGGCTGCTGACGGAACGCTGATCAAGAAGGAAGAGCCCAAGAAGGCCGACAAGCCCGCCAAGAAGGGCAAGGCCGGCAAGAAGGAAGCCGCTCCTGAGAAGGAAGCCGCTCCCGCCGCCACGAACTGACGATCCTCGGCAGTATTTGAACCATCGCCGCCGGCCGGGACAGATCATGTCCCGGCCGGCGGCTCTTTCTGTGTGGCATGGGCGGGACGCCCATGCCACAGGGGACTCTCATGTCACTCTCATGCCCGGCGGGTATAATCGCCGGATATGAAGTTGCTTCTGATCGAAGATTACCTGCCGCTGCAGAAGTCGCTGGCCCGGGGCCTGCGCGAGGCCGGCTACGCCCTCGATGTCACCGGCGATGGCAAGGAAGGGCTCTGGCTGGCCTGCGGCAACGAGTACGACGTGATCATCCTCGACCTGATGCTGCCCGGGCTGGACGGGCTTAGCCTGCTGACGCGACTGCGCTCGGCCGGCAAGAAGACCCACGTGCTGATCCTGACGGCCAAGGACGCCCTGGCCGACCGCGTGCGCGGGCTCGACAGCGGGGCCGACGACTATCTCGTCAAACCCTTCGCCTTCGACGAGCTGCTGGCCCGCGTGCGATCGCTGGTGCGCCGCGGATACCAGGAGAAGAACCCGCTGCTGAAGATCGGCCCGCTGCGAATCGACACCTCGGCCCACAGCGTACACTGCCGCGGCCAAAGCGTGCCCTTGACCGCCCGCGAGTACACGCTGCTGGAATATCTGGCCATGCGGGCCGGGCAGATCGTCTCGCGCAGCGAGATCTGGGAGCACCTCTACGAGTTCAACGACGACGCCACCAGCAACGTCGTGGATGTCTACGTCGGATATCTGCGCCGCAAGCTCGACGCCCCCGACACCGCCTCCCTCATCCGCACCGTCCGCGGCGCCGGCTACATCCTGGAAGCCACGCAATGATCCGATCCTTGAGAAGCCGTCTGCTGGTGGGTGTGCTTGCGGCCGTCACGTGCCTGCTGGCGCTGTTTGGCGCGGGCGTGTACGAGTCGTTCCTCCGCGCGGTGACAGCCGAGTTCGATCAGTCGCTGGTCAGCACCGCCCGCACGCTCGCTGCGCAGCGCACCAAGACGCAACTCGAGATGGCTCTGGAGAGCCTGCCGCAATTTGGCAGCGAGGAAGACCTTGCCTATTTCCAGGCTTGGGCCGCCAACGGCGACATCATGCGATCGAGCTCGCTGGGCATCGGCGACCTGCCGCGAATCGTCCCCAGCGGCGATACTCCCGTTCTTCAAGACATCACTCTGCCCAGCGGACTGCCCGGCCGCGCCGTGGCGGTCTCCTTCAGCTTACAGACGGGCAACGCCCGTGCCGCGGCGGGAAAGAAGAAGCCCGCCGTCCGGGCTGTCCTGGTGCTGGCGCAGGATACCGCCGAGGTCAGAGAGCGGCTGGGGGTGCTGGCGATGCTGCTGTGGGCGGGCGGGGCGGCCACGCTGGCGGCGGCGTCGGCAGTGATGCTCGTCGTCGTGCGGCGCGGGTTGGCGCCGCTGAACACCATCGCCCACGAGATCTCAGCCATCACCAGCGACGACCTGACGTACCGGATCTCCGCGGCCGGAATGCCCGCCGAAATGACCCCCGTCGCCCAGAAGCTCAACGATCTGCTGGCGCGACTCGAAGAAGCCTTCAAACGCGAGCGCGGTTTCACCTCCGACGTCGCCCACGAACTGCGAACCCCCCTGGCCGGAATGCTCGCCACCATCGAAGTCACCCTCTCGCGCAGCCGCACCGGTAAAGACTACGTCCAGGCCATGCAGGACTGCATGACCATCGCCGCGCAGATGCAGGCCATGGTCGAAAGCCTCCTCATGCTGGCAAGGCTCTCCAGCGGCAGCGTCGCCCTCCAACGCCAGCAAATAGACCTGGCAGCCGTGGCCGACAACTGCTGGAAACTCCTGCCCGCACCGGCCGGCGCCGTCACCACCGCCTTCGAGAACCGCCTGGGCGACCTGCGATGCACCGCCGACGCCGACTGCATGAGCATGGTCCTGACGAACCTGTTCGACAACGCCGTGACCTATAACCGCCCCGGCGGACGCGTCTGGGTGGACGGCCTGGCCGAAGACGGCCGCGTGCACGTCACCGTCTCCAACACCGGCTGCACGCTGCCCGCCGAGGCCGCCGAGCAGGTCTTCGCCCCGTTCTGGCGCGGCGACCAGTCCCGCACGATGACCGGCACGCACGCGGGGCTGGGCCTCTCGCTCGTCCAGCGCAGCATCGAAGCCCAGGGCGGCTCCGTCAAAGCCATCATCAACGAAGACGACGGCATCTTCACCATCCGAATGACGCTGCCGGGGGTGGAAGCTGTTAGCCGCTGAGGTCGCTGGGGACGCTGAGGGGTTAGGGCCAATTCTCGGGCCACTCTTCAACGTCGGTCATGCTGGCTTTGTAGCTTGCCTCATCCGTCTTGATCTCGCTGTCACACTCAATTGCCAGCCGAAAGAAGATGCCTGTTTGAACTGGCTTGCCTTGAGAGTTCATGTGATGGACGGTTGTTATGCGTTTCTTGGACTGAACTATTGAGAGCTCCAGGTGGGCTCGAAGCTGTGCTGAGCTTAGAGCTTCAATAGGAATGCGATTGGAATTCAATTCTCTCTGCAACCATAATTGCAGTTCCTGTGCAATAACGAGAGACGCGATTGGTTGCTCGCGAAAGACGCACTCAGAAGTAATGACGTCTATCAGCAACTGCCCCGATCCCATCTTTGCCAATTCATGATAGGAATTCACCAACCTCCAACCACAGAACATTTGGCAGAGCGTATCTGCAACACTTTGGAGTCGTTTTCGTCGCATTATTTTTCCAGTGATAAGAGCAGTTGAAGTATCTCCCGATTAAGTCCCGAGCACTACTTTTTTCCTCTGCGTCCTCAGCGACCTCAGCGGCTAAGATTTCCCCATGATCGACACGACCCGAATCCAACTCGCCCACGGCGGCGGCGGGCAGTTGACTGCCGAGCTCATCCGCGACGTGATCCTTCCGGCCTTGGGCGGGCAGAACCCCGCTGCCCTGACCGATGCGGCCACACTGCAACTTTCATCCGGTCCCGCCGCCTTCACGACCGACAGCTACGTCGTGCAGCCGCTGGAGTTTCCCGGCGGCGATATCGGCAAGCTCGCCGTCTGCGGGACGGTGAATGATCTGGCCGTCAGCGGCGCGCGGCCGGCGGCGCTGAGCATGGGCCTGATCATGCAGGAAGGGCTGGAGATCGCCCTGCTGGCGCGCGTGCTGGCCTCGGCAGGCGCCGCCGCCAAGGACGCCGGCGTCAGCATCGTCACCGGCGACACGAAAGTCGTCGAGCGGTCGGCCTGCGACGGCCTCGTTATCAACACCGCCGGCGTCGGGTCGATTCTGCCCCGCGCGCGGCTGGGGTTCGCGCAGGTGCGAGAGGGCGACGCCGTGCTGCTGTCGGGCCCGCTGGGCGAGCACGGCCTGGCGATCATGTCGCGGCGCAAGGGCCTGAGCTTCTCAGCCAACCTCGCCAGCGACTGCGCGCCGCTGCACGAGTTGACCATCGCGCTGATCGAAGAGCTCGGCGATGCCGTGCGCTGGATGCGCGACCCCACGCGCGGAGGCTTGGCCGCCGCGCTGGCCGACCTGTCCGCCGCTGCCGGCCACGACATCGAAATCACCGAGTCCGCCATCCCCATCAACCGCACGGCCCGGGCGGCCGCCGAGATGCTCGGCCTGGACCTGTTGACCATCGCCAACGAAGGCAAGCTAGTGGCCGTCGTAGCCGCCGAGGCAGCCCAGCGGGCTGTCGAAATCCTCCGCCGCTCCCCCATCGCACAACAGGCCTGCGCGATCGGCCACATCGGCGCCGCCAGCCAGCACCCGCTGGTGGAGCTCGTCACCAAACCCGGCGGCCGCCGGATCATCCAGATGCCCTACGGCGAAGAACTGCCGCGAATCTGCTGAAGACGAAGAACAGGGTCATAAAGATCCCGGCGCAGCCTCGCTTCGTCCAACAGCAACGCCTTGAGGCCCCGGACATGGCGGCAGTTCCGGCTTGATAATAGGCGGGGGCGGATATACGCTCGGGGGCATCATTCTTCGTGATTGGCGGGTTCTATTATGGCCGAGACCGATTCCAGATCGTCGATGCCCGAAGGGGCGCAGGATGTCGTTGCGATTATTGATGAGCTTCTCGCCCAGGCCGTGGCTGTCGGGGCCAGCGACGTACACTTCGAGCCCACGGCCGGCAACATGCAGGTGCGGTTTCGCCTCGATGGCGTGCTCAAGACCATCGAGGGACTGCCGCGCAGCGTGGCCGAGAACATCATCGCGCGGCTGAAGGTGCTGGGCGGGCTGCTGACGTACCGCACCGACATTCCGCAGGAGGGCCGCATCGCGTCCCCTGGCGGCAGTGGCTTGCAGGACAAACGTCTGGCGATCTTCCCGACGATCCACGGCCAGCGCGCGGTGGTGAGAATCTTTCATGAGGACCGCTCGCTGTCCGACCTGTCGAGCCTGGGTCTGCCGCCGGTTATCCAGGCGACGATGGAACGCATCGCCCAGCAGAACCAGGGCGTGCTGCTGATGACGGGCCCTGCCGGCAGCGGCAAGAGCACCACGCTGGCGGCCATCGTGCGCCACATTCTGGAGCGCTTCGGCGGGCGCAGCGTCGTGACGCTGGAAGACCCGGTCGAGCGTCACCTGGCCGGGGCCACGCAGGTGCAGATCGGCCGCAGTGCCGAGATGACGTTCCCGACGGCCCTGCGGTCGCTGCTGCGCCAGGACCCGGAAGTGCTGATGATCGGTGAGATCCGCGACGCCCAGACCGCCCGGATCGCCATCGAAGCCGGGCTGACCGGCCACCTGCTGCTGAGCACGATGCACAGCGGCAGCCCCGCCTCGGCCCTGCTGCGGCTGCTCGAGATGGGCGTCGAGGCGTACCAGGTCACGTCAAGCGTGTCGGCCGTCATCAACCAGCGCCTGCTGCGGCGGCTGTGCCTCGCCTGCCGCGGACGCGACACGAACTGCCCGCGGTGTCTGGGCACCGGCTTCTCCGGCCGCGCACTTATCGCCGAGATGATCCAGCTCGACGGCGATCTGCGAAAGGCGCTGCTGGCCAAGGCCGACATCGACACGCTGCGCGACATCCTGGCCCGCAAAGGGCACATGAACCTGCTGCAGAACGGCATGCACCTGGTGCAGACCGGCGTCACCACGCGCGAGGAACTGCTGCGAGTCTGCGGCCGCAGCGACGATGGGGAGAACTGATGGCCACCTATGAATACCAGGCCCTGACCGCGGCCGGGCGCAGCATGCTCGGGACGATCGAGGCCGACACGGACCTTCATGCCCGTGAGCAGTTGCAGGGGATGAACCTGACGGTCAACGCACTGTCGGTGCAGGCGAGCAAGCAGCTGGCCACGCCGATCGGTCGCAGCGAGTTCCTGCTGTTCAACCGGCAGTTGGCGGCCATCGCCGGAGCGGGCTTGCCGCTGGAGCGGTCGCTGCGCGAGCTGGCGGGCGACGTGTCGTCGCCGCGGGTGCGTCGGCTGGTCGAGCAGATCGCGGCCGACCTGGAAGGCGGAGCGACCATCGAGGCGGCCTTCAACAAGCACCGCCAGTGCTTCCCGCCGCTGTACGGGCAGATCCTGCATGCCGGCGTCACCACCGGCCGGCTGGCAGAAATGCTCACCAGCCTCAATCGCCACGTCGAAATGTCCGGCGCCACGCGGCGGATCGTCTGGGAATCCGTAACGTATCCGCTGACGGTGCTGGCCATCGCCGCCGTCGTGCTGACGGCCGTGCTGTATTGGGTCACCCCGCAGTTCTCCCGATCGTTCCAGAGCTGGCAGGGAGACAAGGCGTTGCCGTTCTACACGCGAACGATGCTGACGCTGTCGGAACATCTCGGGCCCATCTGGCTGGCCATCGGCGCCGTCATCGTGCTGATCGTCGCGGCGGGCCTGGTGCTGCGGGGCACGCGAGGGGGCAGGATGATGATCGAACGCGCGCTGCTGAGCTTTCCCGTCATCGGACGCGCCTGCCGAAGCGGAATGCTGGCGCGCATGGCCGACGCGATGGCCGTGCTCGTCGGCGCCGGTCACACCATGAGCGACTGCCTGCGACTGGCGGGGGCAGCATCGGGCAGCGAGATCATCGAGACGGAAATGCAGGACGCGGCCGCCCAGGTTGAACGGGGACAGGACATCGTCCAGGCCGGCCGCCACTGCACCGTGATCCCGGGATTCTTCCTGTATTCCGTGCAACTGGGCAGCCGCCGCAACGACTTGCCCGACACGCTCTACGGCCTGGCCGAGATGTACGTACACCAGACCGAGGCCCACCAGTCGCGCCTGCAGGCGGCCATGATGCCCATGCTGCTGCTGTTGGTGGGCCTGATGGTGGGCGTGTGCATCTTCGCGATGTTCGCCCCGTACATCGAACTGCTGCAGAACCTGGGCAAGAATTTTTGAGGGTGATGCGATGTGGTGGAGCCTGCTCATCCCGGCGGTGCTGGCGGCGTGCGTGACGCTCTCGCTGCGACGGCCCAAGGTTGCGGTGCTGGCCTGCCCGCCGCTGCTGGTGGCCGCGGCGGTGCTGGGCGGCCTGTTCGTCGATTTGGCGTTCGTCTTTGCGATGCTGGGAATCCTCTTCATCGTTCCAATGCTGGTCATCTCCACCCGCCCCAGCCCAGGGGCCGAACGGTGGCACCACCTGGTGGCCAAAGGAGAACTCATCCTCCTGGTGGTCGTCTGGACGATCAATCAGGTGGTCGGCTTTCTCGCCCCGCCCCCGCCCTACGGGCCGGTGCTGTTCGTACTGGGCGTGGTATTGTGGATCCTCTACGCCAAACGCTCGCGCGACGCCCTGACCGTTGACCTGATCACCACCATCGCCGCCGGAGTGCGGCAGAACCTCCCGCTGGTCGAGGCGATGAACCTCGCCGCCGAGGGACGATTTGATAACCTTGCCGCCGTGCTGCGCAAGACCGCGCTGCTGCTGTCGCAGGGCCTGCCTCTGAGCCAGGCGGTGAGGCAGGCGTATCCCAACTGCCCCGTCAACGTCCTGGCGGCCCTGGCGATGGCCGAACGCCTGGGGCAACTGCCGGCGTGCCTCCAGAGCCTCCAGGCCGACTACACCCGTGCCGCGCGCGAGCATCGCCGGATGAGACCCAGTGCCGTCACGTACATGACCGTGGTGCTGGTGATCACGGTCTTCATCCTGCAAATGGTGGGTCTTATCGTCATGCCCAGATTCACGGATATCTTTGGCAAGATGGGCACGTGCCTTCCGACCGTTACCCAGTTCTTCTTTGATCACAGCGGGAAGGTCTCGGGCGTCTTCGTTCTGTTGGTCCTGGTCCTGGTGGGCTTGGCGCTGCTGTCGCTATTGGCCTGGTTCCGCCCGTGGCTGCGACGGAGCCTTCAGTTTCCCCTGGCCGTGGCCGACTTGGTCAAGTGGCACCTCCCCGGCCTGGGATGGTTCGAGCGGAACCGCTGTCTGCTCTCGACGGCCGAGGCGCTGCGCGTGACGCTGCAGGCGGGTCGGCCGCTGGAGGAAGGCATCGCCAACGCGATGTCGCTGGACGTCAACAGCCGCTGGCGCCGCCGCCTGGGATGGTGGTATCGCGACACGCTGCGCGGCCAGCTCCCCGCACCGGCCGCACGAAACGCCCGCCTGCCCTCGTCGCTGGCCTGGGCGTTCGACACCGAAAACGGCTGCTCCCAGCCGGCGTCGACCCTGAATGCGATCGAGGCCATCTGCCGCAGCCGCTATGCCTATCGGCTCAACCTGCTCAACAGCGCGCTGTGGCCGGTCATGGTCCTGATCCTGGGCTGCTGGATCGGCTTTGTGGTCCTGAGCATGTTCATGCCGATGGTCGAGCTGATCTCCCTGACGGGCAGGCGATGAGAGTTGCTATGTCCGTGCCTTCAGGCCAAGTGGCCGGGCCAGAATCAGACGCTGCCTGCCCGCATAGAGCCGCAAGCGGGCTGAATTACCGGCCGGTCTTGGGCGATTTCCCGGCGGCACCGGGGGCGCTTTGGAGCTTGAGCGAGGCGGAGTTCATGCAGTAGCGCTGGCCGGTGGGCTTGGGGCCGTCGGGGAAGACGTGCCCCTGGTGAGCACCGCAGCGGCTGCAGAGCACTTCGGTGCGCACCATGTTTTCGGAGCGGTCCTCGACGAGCACCACGCTGGCGGGATCGACGGGCTGATAGAAGCTCGGCCAGCCGGTGCCGCTGTCGTACTTGGCGGCGGCGTCAAAGAGCGGCTGATCGCAGCAGATGCAGTGGTACACGCCGGGGGTCTTCGTGTTCCAATACTTGCCGGTGAAGGGCGGTTCGGTGGCGGCCTTACGGGCGATACGAAACTGCTGTTCAGTAAGTTGCTCGCGCCACTGCTGATCGGTCTTCTTGACGGGGAAGCTCATGACTGGCAATTTTAGCGTCTTGGCGTGCAAAAGCATAGGTCCTATCGGCCCCACAGGTCCTGTCTCCTCCTATTGCCCCCATAAGCTTTGCACTGCGGGGCGGCATGGAGTATTTTAGCGGAGGAAGGCCCCGCGCCCGCGCGGCTTGGAAGGCAACGTGTCGCAAGACCTTTACACATTGTGGCTGGGGATCGTTCCGGGCCCGCGCCCGCCCCATCATTATGCGCTGCTGGGCATCAAGCCCTTCTGCCAGGACCAGGACGCCATCGAGCAGGCCGTCCGCCGCCGCATGGACAAGCTCGACCAGTACGCCCTGCACCCCGACCGCGCCAAGCGCCAATCCGTCCAGAACATGATGAACGAATTGGCGGCCGCCCGCGTCGCGCTGGTCAATGCCGAGCAAAAGCTCCGCTACGACCAGACTCTCGCGGCGGCGCTGGGCGTGGCGGCGCCGGCGGTAGCAGCGGCGGCCAAAGCCGGCGCAGCCGCAGCGCCGGGCGAGAAGCCCCGCGACATCTTCATCCGCCGCCTGCGAAGCCACTTGCTCAAGTGGGCCATGGACGCCCACGAAGAGCGCCTGCTGGTGGCCGAAGCGGCCGCGGTGGGCATCTCCGAGAGCGAGGCCCTCAAGATCATCCGCCGCATCGACGCCGAGGCCGAACGCATCGCCGGAAAGTGGCGGCGAAAAGTCTCTGTCGGCATCGTCGTCATGATCGTCGCCGGCGCGGCTGCAATCTTCTCCTTCGTGCTGCTTCCGGCGATGCTCCGCTCGAAGACCGACGCCAGGTTCGACGCCCACATCGCCGCCGCGCGAGACTGGATCGACAAGGGCAAGGGCGCCCAGGCCCTGGTCGAGCTGGACCAGGCCCAGCAGCTCAAGCCCGCCGAGGCGCTGCCCAAGGAACTGAGGCTTCGCGCCCAATACGTCCTGCTGGTCGACGCCGCCGCGGCGGCCCTCAAGGAAGGCCGGTACGACCTGGCCTCCCAGAAGCTCGCCGCCGCCGAGCAACTCCAGCGCGACGCCCCCGCAGCGCCGGCCCTGCGAGGGCAGGCCCTCGACGCCCTCGCGCGCCAGATCGACGCGGCGGTGGCGGCGGGCAACCCCGCCCAGGCCATCGCCCTGCTCAAGGGCGTGCAGGCCCTGGCCGGACCGGGCCCGCTGGTAGCGCGCCTCAGCGAGAGCATCCGAGCCCTGCAGCGAAAGCTCGTGCTCGACGAAGTGCCCAAAGATCTCGAAGCGGGCAACTACGCCGCCGCACGCACCAAGATCGACGACCTCAAGCGGCTTGGCGGCAGCGCCGCCGACGCTGAAGACCTCCTGCACCGCCACGGCGCCAAGCTCGTCGGGAAGTTCCGCACCCAATGGGCCGCACGCCAGTTCCCCGACGCGGCGCAGACCGCCTCGACCATCCGCATTCTCGAAGGCGCCGGCGGCGAGTGGAACATCCTGCCGCTGCTGGGGACCGCTCCGCCCGTCGACGGCGCCGCGGCCGCAACCTTCGCCGCCGACCTGATGGCCGTGGCGGCCCATCCGTCGACGGCGCCGTGGCCGGCGTTTCGAACGGCGCTGCTGGGCGCGGCGCTGCCCGCGGCGATGAAGAGCCCCGCCGGCGACGCCACCGCCTGGCAAGGGGCGCAGTTGCTCGAGGCCATCGAAGGACCCGGCGGCATCGCCGGCGAGTGGAAGGCGGCCATCCTTCGCGCGCGATTCGAACGAGCCAAAGACCAAGCGGAAAAAGAGAAGATCAGCGGGCAACTCATCGCCCTGCTGACGGCGATGACCCGGCAGAGTCTGGCCATGGGCAATCAGGCCCAGGGGCAGAAATATGCCGCCCAGGCCAATACCGCCGCGCTGCTGGTCTTCCGCACCGAGCAGACCGAGGCGCTGATCAAACAGGCGGCCGCGGCCGAGGCCCTGTGCAAAGAGATCCTCGCCCTGAGGCCCAAGGCGCACAGCGGCGACCGTGACGCCGCCACGCGGTTGTTCCACATCTGCCTGATCGAGTTGGACGACGAGGATGCGGCCGCCCCGTGGGTGGAAAAGCTGGGGGACGCCGGCACCGTCGAGTGCTTCAACCTGGCAACGCTCGATGGCGGCAGTCTGTCCGCCGCCCAGTGCGCGCAGGTGGAAGCCTGGTGCAAGCGCCTGGCCCAGACGCCGCAGATCAGCGATGCGGGAAAGGACCGCATGCTCAAGCGGGCGGCGGAATACGCCGCCCTGGCGGCGGCCCAGGCGGCCCAAGCGCCCAAGACGCCCAAAGATAAGGCCGCCCCGGCAAAAGAAGACCCCGCCTACCTGCCCGACAAGGACCTGGAACTGGCAAAGTTCGCGTGGGTCAGCGGCAGCTCGGGCGACCCGCGAACTCCGCCGCAATTCGGCAAGTGCGCCGAAGGCTACTACAAGTCCAGGAGCCCGTCGGTGGCCGGGCAAAAGTTCCCCACCGGTCTCAATTTCCGCGCCGAGCAGCCCGGCTCAAACGCCAAGGCCGAAGTGGTCTATGATCTCCAGCCCCAGTGGCAGGCGTTCGTCGCCCATGTCGGGCTGGACGATATCTCCTCGCTGCGAAACGCCCCCAACGCGGGAGCCTGCATCGCCGAAGTGTTCATCGACGGCAAGGGCGTCTTCAAAAGCCAGCCCCTCCAGCCCAACGCCCCGGCCATCCCCATCTGCGTCAGGATTCCCCCCGGCAGCAAGCGCATGCGTCTGACGGCCGTGATCTCGTCAGACAAGACCCGCTCCTACATCACCTGGGGCCATCCCGGGTTCCAGGCGACGGCGAAAGCCACCGTCGAAACGTCGCCCGCGCCCGCCAGAGCAGCGGCCAACCCCGTCCCGCCGGCGCCGGATGTCTTCCTGGGCGATCTCAAGCCCGTCGCCGCGGCCGCCTTCTGGGGCGCCGTCACGGTCGACCACAGTCCGCTGGACAATCAGCCCCTGCGCATCGCCGGGGCCGACTATCCTCGCGGCCTGGGCCTGCACGCGCCGGCCCGCGTCACATACGAGTTGATGAGACCGTACAAGGACTTCGTCGCCCGCGTGGGCGTGCACTCGCACGCCATCAAGAGCCTCGACGGCACGCTGGGCGGCTCGATCGCCGCGGCCGTGCTCATCGACGACAAGACCGTCGCCCGCAGCGGCATCCTGCGCTACAACGACCCGCCGTGGAACGTCCGCGTGCCGATCCCCGCCGGCGCCAAGCGCATCACCCTGGTCACCACCGACGCCGGCGACACGTCCAACCCGGACCTGGCCGACTGGACGGCGGCCGGGTTCCTCGTCGCCGGCGGCACGACCGCAACGACCCCGGAACCGGGGCAACCGCCCCAGCCCAGCCCGCTGGACAAGGCCCTGCAGGAAATCCAGGCGCTGGTCAAGGCCCAGCAATATCCCGAGGCCTCACAGAAGATCGCCGCTTTTCGCAAAGAGTACGGTTCGACGGCCACCCTCGATAAGGTCGTCGCCGAGCTGTCGACGTTGTTCCTCAACACCCTCAAGGCTCCGCCGCAATATCCCAAGGCCCTGGTCCTGGCCCAGGCCATCCGCGCCGCGACGGACCCCGAGGCGCCCTACAACGTGAACCTGCTGATGGGGCTGGAAGGCCCGGCCAAGGCCGGACCGGGACCCTCGCTGGGAATGGCGCGAACCATGCTCGATGCCGCCAAGGGTCTGGCCGGCGATGCGGAACTGGCCACCGCCCTGCGCCGCGCCGCGTACGACTACGCCCTGGCACATCCGGAGAACTTCGAGCCGGCCCTCAAGCTCCTGACCGAGCTGGCGGCGCCCTTCAGGAGCGAATACCAGAGCGCCCTGGCGCCGGCGTACCGGCGGAATTACCTCGCCGCCTCGGGCAACGACAAGATCAAGGCCGGTCTGAACCTGCTGGACCTGCTGATGGAGGTCGGCGCCGCGGCCATCGTCGCCGCCCGCTGGGACGACGCCGCCGTAGCGTATCAGGAGGCGCGGACCTTGGCGACGGAGGTCGAGTCGCCGCGCCAGCGCGAAATCCAGTTGAAACTTGGAGTGATCGCCTCGCGGCAGGGCTACATCAAACAGGCCGCCGAGGATGTCAAGGCGCTCCAGGGCGCCTCGCCGGCTGACGCTACGGCCCTGCGCAAGAAACTCTTCGAGCTCCTGTACGTCGAGCTGGGCGACGCCGCCGAGGCGGCCAAATACGCCGACGCCGACGAACGCAACGTCGAGCCGCTGCGGCTGATGGCCCTGCCGCCCAAGGACCTCGCCCCCGAACAGTGCGCCGTGCTGGATCGATGGTATCGCGCGCTGGGCGCGGGCGACAAGGTCAGCAGCGCCGGCGCCGAACGCATGGCCGCGAAGGCCCGTGAATATGCCGAACGCCGCCGGGGGCTGCTCTCGGGACGCCCGCTGACCGTCAACTACAACACCGCAGCCATCGAAGAGATCAAGGACAACCGCACCGTCGCCACGGCCCTGACCGTCAACGGCCTCAAGCAGGCCCTCGTCGCCAAGGGCGCCGGTGCGCTCATCGTCGGCACCGAACGCGAGGTGAACCTGGCCGTGGGCGTCAAGCCCGACGGCGCGTGCGTGGCCTCGCTTGATCTGTCGGGGCTGGCAAAATTCTTCGCCAACCTCGATCAGTTAGCCGTCGGCCTCGGACGCCGCCCCGCCACCGACGCCCCCCGTGCCACCGGCAAGGCCGTCCTCAAACTCGCCGCCTTGAATGTGGTGCGGGCGCACAGCATCGTCGTCGGCGAGTCGGCCGGCGCCGGCAGCCTGGGCATGAGCGGAGAACTGACCCTCGCGCCCAGCACGACGCTCCATGCCGACACGATCGAGATCGCCAAGGGACCTGCCGCCGAGGGCAAAGTGCAACTGCCCAAAGACGGCCACCTGCGCCTGCGCGGGCGAGAGGGCGGCAACACGCGAGTCAAGATCGCCCTGGCGAGCGGGGCGGCCGAGACGCCCACGCCCGGCGCGGCCGTGCTCGACCTGGCCGGCGGAACGACCTATGCGAAAATCTCTACCCTCGACACGCTGGCCGGCGGCACGCACGCCAGTGTGACGATCGCCTTCGGCGCCGGCACGATAGACGCCGACGCGATCACCCTGCGCAAAGGCGAAAAGCCCACCACGCTGACCTTGGCCGGGACGACGCTGGTGGTCAATCAGACGCTGACGATCGAAGAAGGCGCCGTCGTCACGCTGGCCCTGCCTGACCCCGCCGCGACGGCGGCAAGAGCGTCGCTGCGCATGCCCGCCACGCCCGAAACGAACCGCGCTCTGCTGGAAAACTACATCAAGACCGGCCAGATCAACACCACCGTCCCCAACGCGACCCTGGCCCTGCGGGAAGAGGGCGCCAACCTCATCGTCGAAGCAAAGTAGTCCTATGGAGTGCGGCAGCAGATCCCGCACCGTCGCAGGCGTGAATCCTTCGCCAATTCTGTTCAATGTTCTTGATGTGCCGGCCGTGCTGGGGGCCATATCGCTGCTGGCGGCCTCGGTGATGGCCCTGGCGGCGTTGGCTATTGCGGCATGGCGAGACTTAAGACGTTGGGCCACAGAGGCACAGAGCTCACAGAGCAGGACTTCTTAGTTTCTTATCCAAAAGTCTTTTCTGTGTTCTCTGTGCCTCTGTGGCCCGTCTCTATTCTTCCTCAGCGTCCTCAGCGACCTCAGCGGCTAATACTCAGTCCCGCACGCGCAGCTTGATCTCGTCGGAGTTGGCTTTGAGCTCGGGGGCGTACATCGCGCTGGCCTTGGTCGGCAGGGCGCTGAACTTGCCCGGGATCTCCGCCCGCATGCGGTAGCTGATGCTGTGATTGCCCCTCGCCAGCGCCCGCACGAAGAACACCACCCGCTCGTCACGCAGCTCCATGTATGCGCCAAGGCCGCTTTGCGTGTAGCCGCTGCGCACCTCGACGGGCTCGAACCCGGCCGGCTTCATGTCCTCGAATACGATGTACTCGTAGTCGTTCTTGCTGGCCAGCTCGAGCTCGATCTCGACCATGTCGCCGCTGACAAGCTCGTCGAGATTCTTTAGCGGGATCCGCTGGTATTTCTCGACCTTCTCGTCCACCGCCTGCCCGCGCGAGCCGGCCGTCTTGACGCTCTTGTCGACCTGCACGAGCTTGTAGTACTTGCGCTCGACCTTGATCTCGAGCCCGGCTTTGGTGATCGGGTCTTCGAGCGTGAAGTTGGTCAGGTACGCGTTGTAATACAGCGGGCCGCTGCCGCTCTTGACCAGCTCGATGCGGTGCTTGCCGGTGGTGATCGCCTTGCCTTCCAGCACGAGCTTGTTGTCGTAGCTGAAGAGATTGTCCTTGTTGATCTTCACTTCCTTGACGGCCTTGCCGTCGATGAGGATCTGCACCGTCAGGTCGGGCTTGTCCTCGCCGCTGGCACGGATGTAGTCGCCGAAGGCCTCGACGATAATCGCCGTGTCGCGCGTCGAGTTCCAGTACGTCGCGTGCTTGCGGTTATTGAGC
>JAJFVE010000008.1 GCA_021371965.1 Planctomycetaceae bacterium | reverse complement strand
CATCTCCCAGAAGTTGTCTTTCTTCTTGCCCCAGACGATGTGCGAGGGGTCGATGTCCGTGCGCTGCTGCCAGATCTGCCGCGCCTCGTCGTCAGCGGCGAGCTTCTCCGCCGGGTCGGCCGCCAGGACCGTGGCGTACAGGCGGTCCTTGGGCAGACCCCACACGCCGGTGAGCAGCTCCCACGCCCAGGCGATGGCGTCGGCCTTGAAGTAGTCGCCGAAGCTCCAGTTGCCCAGCATTTCGAAGAACGTGTGGTGGTACGTGTCGTGGCCGACGTCTTCGAGGTCGTTATGCTTGCCGCCGGCGCGGATGCACTTCTGCGAGTTGTGCGCCCGCACGTACTCGCGTTTTTCCTGGCCGAGGAATATCCCCTTGAACTGGTTCATCCCCGCGTTGGTGAACAGCAGCGTGGGGTCTTCGCCGGGCAGCAGCGACGACGACGGCACAAACGTGTGCCCGCGCTGCTCAAAGAACTTCAAAAACTCGTTGCGAATGTCATTAGCCGATTTCATGGGTGCCTGCGCCTGGGGTCTGAGGACCGAAGTCCATAAGCAAAAGTCGAATGAGACATTCTAACGGTCGGGCTGCAAAATGGGAAGCTGCGTCCACGAATGTCACGAATGACACGAATAGGGACGGGGATAGGATGCACCCCGCCACTTCAGGTGCCGCTTGCGGCGCCTTCCGTGCTACGCGGCGTGGGCGATGACGAAGTCGACCAGATCCTGGCACTGGAAGAAGCCCGGCCACATGTTGTGGCCCTGGCCTTTGGGGATCAGCAGCTTCACGAGGCCGCCGAGCTTCTGGTAACGCTGAGCCAACTCGCCGCTGTTGTCCTTGAGGGGGACCAGTTCGTCGACGTCGCCGTGGATGTGGAAGATGGGGACGCCCGCGGCCGCCAGCGGGGCCAGGCGGTCGATGGGGTTGTGGGCCTGGAGGGCGGTGGCGAGCTGCTTTTCGGTCAGGTCATAGGCAGGGCAGGCTTCCTTGAGGCCCGGCCAGCTCGCCAGGTTGCAGACGGGGTAGATGCCCGCGATGGCGCCGACGCAGTCGGGGTTTTCCGCGGCCCAGTTGTAAAGCATGAGCCCGCCGCGGCTTCGCCCGAGCAGGCAGGGCTTTTTCGAGAATCCCGGTCCGCTCGTGAGTTCGTTGTAGAGGGCGTTGTAGAGCGTGCGCCCGGCGGGGCTGCCGTACGATTCGCCCACGTCGATACCGGCCACGGCGATGCCCGCCTTGCCGAATCGGTCGATCATCCACTGTTCTTCCTGCCCGGGCAGGCCCGTCAGCGTCGGGGCATACCAGACCCAGGGCGTGGCGCGGGTGGCGCTCCAGTTGGTCGGCGGAATCACGAACGCGGCGCGGCCTTCGATGGTAAATGTTTCGATGGGCATGGAGGTATTCTCTCACCTTGCGTGGGGCAGGCCTTCCGGCCTGCATATTTTGTTCAGACAGCGTGAGGGCCGGCGGTCCGTCAGTTGGGTGTCGGCACGGCGGTGCTGTCGCGATGCCAAGGCCGCGCCCGGTCATGTCCGGCAACGTGCCTGCCGCCGGGGGAAAACTCGCCGCGGTCGACCTTGTCGGCCAGCACCTGCGTCGAGACCACCGCCGTCAGGGCCATTCCCATCATGGTGCGGTCGATGGCGGCGCGGCCGAGGCGGAGGGGCTCCTTCCGCTCGACGGCGATGCCGGCTTTGCATTGTTCAAGTCCGGCGATGATACGCGCGACGGAAGCGGGATTGAAATAGCCGAATCGCCGCAGGGTGCGTTCTTCAAGCAGGTATCGGACGTACTCGGTGGCGTCGTCGCCGACGAAGGGCGTGCCGAAGGGCGCCAGGAACGGTTTCTTGACGCGCTGGAGCACTTCCTGGGGCAGTCGGCCTGCCATCGCGCGGCGGAGGAGATATTTCTGGGAGGTCCACCGCGTCTTGGTCAGCGGCGGAACGCGGGCGAGGAACTCCTGTACCTTGCGGTCGAGGAAGGGGTATCGCCCCTCGACGCTGTTGGCCATCAGCGCCCGGTCGCCGTGCGAGCCCAGCAGGTGGTTGGTCATGAACACGCGGCTGGAGACGTACATCGAGCGGTTGAGCTGGTCCCAATGGCGCATCTTTTCGCGGGGCAGGTTGACCAGTTCGCTGTCGTCGCAGGCGGCCGAGCGTGCGAGCATGTCAGGAGTGTAGATCATCTCGCGGACGGCGCGGAAGTACAGGAACGTGATCATGACCGACGGGAAAAATCCAAACAGCGAGTGGGCGTATCGCGTGTCGTCGGCCTGGGGGATGAACGGGTTGCGCCGCCCGCTGGAGTAAGCGAAGAGCGGCTTCATGAACAGGTTCAGCAGCACGCTCAGCGGCGCCCCGCAGCGCTGGCGCATGGCCTCCCAGCGGAAGTACTCGTAGCCGCCCAGAGCCTCGTCGCTGCCCTCGCCGGTGAGGACGACCTTGACGTGCTGGCTGGCCAGTTCCGACAGCGACATCAGCGGGACCGATTCGGTGCTGAGCATCGGCGCCTCGCCGTGGTAGATCAGCTTGGGCAGGTCGGCGGCCAGATCCTGCTGGCGGTACAGGCGGCGGTGCACCTCGATGTCCAGCGCCTCGGCCAGCCGCTGCGTGCGGTGGCTCTCGTCGTAGCTGGGCTCGGGAAAGCCGATGGTGAAGACGCGCTTTCGCACATCGTCGCGCCCGTTGGCCATGGCGGCGACCGACGCCGAGTCGATGCCGCCGGAGAGGTACAGCCCCACCGGAACGTCGGCCTTGAGCCGGCGGCAGGTTGCGGCCTGAAAGATGTCATGGAACTCGCCGGCCCAGGCGTCGTCGCTGCGGTCTTCATACTCGCCGGCGTCGGGATAGGGGATGTCCCAGTACACGCCCTCGCGCAGTCGGCCGTCCGCGATCTCGAGATAGCGCCCGGGCCCGAGGCTGCGGATGCCCTCGAACATCGCCCGCGGCGCGGCGGCGCATCCCAGCGTCAGCACCGAGTCGATGCTCCGCACGTCGATGCGCGGCTTCACCAGGCCGGTGGCGAAGATCGCTTTCATCTCCGAACCGAAGACCAGGTAGTCGCCGGCGATGGCGTAGAACAGCGGGCAGATGCCCATCCGATCGCGCGCCAGCAGCCCGCGGCGACGCCGGGCGTCCCAGACAGCCACGGCGTACTGGCCGTCGATCTCCTCCAGGGCCTCGATCCACCGCTCCTCGAAGAGATGCACCGCGATCTCGGTGTCGCAGTGCGACTTAACCACGTGCCCGCGGGCGACCAGCCCCGAGCGGATCTGGTCGTAGTCGTAGATCTCGCCGTTCATCACCAGGTGGTGGCGGCCGCTCTCGTCCTGCACCGGCTGCCTGCCGTGGGCGGGGTCGATGATCGCCAGGCGCGTGGCGCCGAGGAAGACGCTGCCATCGCGGAAGAAGTCCCGGTCGTCGGGCCCGCGGTGGTGAATGACCGACAGCACCGCCAGCGGGTCAAACGCGGGCAGCGCCCCGCCGGTCAGATTGATGATGCCTGCGATCCCGCACATGGCGTCTCTCCAATAAGGATGCCCCCGGCACGGGCAGGACGCCTAATGATAGTCCATTGGTGGCAATTCTTACAAGGCAATCAGCAGGGCAATCGAAACTTATCCCGCGGCACATGAAGCCCTCGCTGAAGTTCCCCGACCGTGTTTTGGGCGCTTTACCCCCGTACGAAGGTAAAATGGAATGCCTGACGGTGGCCGGGGCGGTTACAATGCCGGCTCATACAGCACGAATAGGAGACTGACCATGAAGATTCTCGCGATCCTCGCCAGCCCGCGCGGCGACAAGGGCAATACCGCCGCATTGCTCGACGCCGCCGTGGCCTCGGCCCGCAAGGCCGGCGCCGAAGTCACCCGCCTCTCGCTGGCAACGACCAAGGTGCTGCCCTGCTGCGGCTGCGAACGTTGCCACGTGACGGGCCAGTGCAGCGTGCGCGACGATTTCGCTCTCGTGCGCGCGGCGCTCGATGAAGCCGACGGCATCATCTTGGCCAGCCCCAACTACATGCGCGGCGTCACCGCGCAGCTCAAGGCCCTGATGGACCGCTGCAGCGCCGCCGTCCACTGCCAGACCCTCACCGGCAAGTACGCCGCCGCCCTGGTCACCAGCGGCGGACCCGAGAGCAAGGAAGTCGAGGACTTCATCCTGAACTTCGCTACGGCGGTAGGCTGCTGGACCGTCGGCAGCGCCTCGGCCGCCGCGTACGAACTTCACGACGCCGCCCTGCGCCCCAGCCGTCTGGCCGCGGCCGCCGATCTGGGCGAGAAGCTCGTCGACTGCATCAACAACCGCACGATCTTCCCCGAGCAAGCCGCCAAGCGCCAAGCCTTCGCCCAGCGCATGCGCGAACTGGTGACCGCCCGCCGCGAAGACTGGGCCTACGAGTACAACTACTGGCAGGCGCAAAGCCGAGCGTAAGAACTAACTCAGAGAACGAAAAGACGCCATGCCGCAAGCGGCATGGCCGAACTTGTTCGACCTTCCGCGTGCGATCTTCACTGCGAACTTTGAACTGCTTTACAGCAGATAGTCCTTATCTAGCTTCGTGAAGGGTTTCATTTCTTTGGCGACATCTTCGTAGCCGCCGCGGCCCATCAGGGCGAAGGTGGCTTTCTTGCCCAGCTCGACGGCGGGCTGATTGTAGGCGTCGATGTTGAACAGCTCGCCGGCCAGGCTCGTGACGTACTCGAAAAGATAGATGAACTCGCCCACGCTGGTCGGGGTGATCTCGTCGAATCGCAACGTCACCGTCGGGCGCAGCGACTTGGCCATCGCGAACTCGGTGGCCAGCTTCTCGGCGTTGAGCAGCTTGCCCATCGCCGCGCCGCCCAGATACGCCAGGCCGGCGATGTCGCCAAAGCTCTTGGGCACGCGCACGTTGGCCGGGTGCTTCTCGACCTCCAGGAAGATCGTCAGCTTGTCATTGGGCCCTTCGCGGTAGAGCTGCACCTGGCTGTGCTGATCGGTAGTGCCCAAGGCCTTAATGGGCGTTGGGCCCACGACGACCGGGGCGTTCTGGCGGTCGACGTTCTTGCCCAGCGACTCGGCCCAGAGCTGGCGGTACCAGTCGGCCAGCAGGTACAGGCGGTTGGAGTAGGGCATCATCACGTGCATGGGCTTGCCCTTGCGGGCGAAGGACAGGTACGTGATCGCCGCCAGCACACAGCCGATGTTCGCCCGCCAGTCGGTCTGCTCGAGGCGCGTCCTCATGGCGGCCGCCCCGGCCAGCAGAGCGTCGATGTCGATCCCGCACATGGCCGCGCTGAACAGCCCCACCGGCGAGAGCACGCTGAAGCGTCCGCCGACGTCGTCGGGCACCGCCAGCATCGGGTAGCCCTCGGCCGTCGCGATATCATGCAGCGTGCCCTTGGACAGGTCGGTCGTGGCCACGATGCGCTGGGCGTATTCGCCGCCGAGCTTCTTCTTGAGCTCCTCGCGGAAGATCATGAACTGACTGGCGGTCTCGGCCGTCTCGCCGCTTTTGGAGATCACGTTGACCAGCGTCGTCTTGAGGCGGCGGCGCACGATCTTGAGCGTGTCGTGGATCAGCGCCGGGTCGACGTTGTCCAGCACGAACAGCCGCGGCCCGCCGCGAACCTTGTCGCCGGCGAGGTTATACGTCGCCGGATTCAGCGCCGCCTGCAGGGCGATATTGCCCAGGGCGCTGCCGCCGATGCCCAGCACCACCAGGTCCGTCGTGTTGGCCCGGTACCGATCTACAAGCGCCATCACCGCGTCGCGATAGTCGCGCCGCGTGGGCAGCTTGGCGTAGCCGAGCCGGCCGGCACCAATCTGCTCCTGCACCGCCCGGTGCGCAGCCGCGATGGCCGGGGCCAGCGTGTCCAGATCGCCCTTGGAAATTCCGTTCTTGTCCGTGACGACCTCGGCTGACGCGTTCTTCCAGTAAAGCTGGATCATTCAGTTCTCCTTGCCCGAAAAAACTCACCACAGAGACACAGAGTTCGCTGAGGTGAAAAACAGGATTCGCCTCGCAGAAGGTTATCGGCAAAGCACCCCCATTTTCAACGGCGTGGCTTCAACTACTTGAGCCCCGCCAGCAGCACCTTGGCTTCTTTGGCAGCGGGCGTGCCGGCATGGTTGTGCATGATGGTCTGCAGAAGGCTTTCGGCGGCGGCGGACTGGTCGTTGCGGACCAGCAGCCGCGCGGCCTGGAGCAGTTCCTCGGCGTTGACCGTTTGACCTGTGGAGGCGGCGGTCTTGGGGGCAGGCGCGACATCCTTGATCTGGGCGTGTTCCGCCGCCGGAGGAGCGTCAGCGGGCTTGACGGGGCGACCGGGGCGGTCATGGTACGCGGCCACGGGGTTATCCAGAACGGCCTGGGCCTCTTTGGCGCCTTCGCTGGAGGGGTGTTTGGAGATGATGGCCTTGAGCGACTGCCGGCCTTTTTCCTCCTGCCCGTTTCGAATCAGGAGCTTGGCCATTTCCACAAGCGAATCGATCGTCGAGGGGCCCTGGGCGGGCGCGGCCGCGGCCGTGACGGGCGAGGCCGAGATGCTCGTCGGACCGTCGGGCTCAGCGTCGGCGGTGACCAAGCCATCCACGTCCGGGGGCTGCCAGACGGGCTTGAACGTCGGAACCTCGGCGTCCTTCAATCGCTTGTCGGCATCGGCACTGGCCGCGGCGGCAGCCTGGATCTCCCCCGCCAGCGACTGCATTCTCTGCGTGGCTTGGGTCAGATAACCGTTCCACCGGTTGCGCCGGTCGCGGAGGATGTTCATCTGGCTTTCGATGGCCCGCGCCTGCGAGTTCTTCGCTGCGTCGGTCGCGATCGGGTCGTTCAGCGTCCGATCCAGCAACATCTGCAGGCTGTCGATCTTCGAATCGCAGGCGTCGATCACCGATGCGTTGGAGGCCGCGGCGGCCTGGAGTTTCTTGGCCAGGCCCGTCAGCATGTCGAGACGCCGCTTGGCCTCCTGGGCTTTGTCTTTGCACTGGGCGAGGCGGTCGTTATACGCCTTGGCGGCCGCGAGCGTTTCGTTGTAGCACTTGGAAAACAGCGGCGACTTGAGCCACTTGGGCTTCTGCCCCGCCATGGACCGCGTCACCTTGTCGTTGAGCCGCGGCGGGACGAGCGAACCTTCGTACCATCCCAGAAGATAGCCGACGTTGTTCAGGACCGAGGCGTTGTCGCCGAGCAGGTCGGCGGCCTGCACGCCGGCCGATATCGCCTGGCGGTAATCCTGACGCATGGCGTTCTGATACGCCAGCACCGACCAAGCCGCCCCGTCGCGCGGTTCCAGTTGCGTCAACTCCGCGGCCGCGTAGCAGGCAATCCGCGGGAATCCGCACTTCAGGGCGGTGCACATGTACGCGCGGTAGAGTTCGACGTTTCGCGGGTCGATGGCCCGCCCCTTGGCGTACAGGACCGCAGCCTTGCGGATATCATGCGACTGGCGAATATCCCCAACGAGTCGATCGAGGCTGCCTGACTCCGAGGCGCCGTCGCCGGCATAGGCCCCGCCGCAAAAGCAGACCCACGCCAGGGCGGCTGCGCACAGCCAATTGCCCGGCAGACCCCCCGACCTTCTTTCGGCGTTCATGGCTCACCCGCCTTTCGCCTGCAATGCTTAACCGCGCTTCGGCGAAGCTAGGCCGCACACTCTGACTTTTTTATCCCGGGCCGCATGGCCCTTGACCGCCGCCGTGCTCCATCTCGCGAGCTGCTGGGGTTGCTGGCAACTTGATCGAATTCTAGCCCGTGTCCAACCCGCAAGACTGATTATTTTCTGCCGTCCACCTTCGCCGACAATGTAGCGGCCAGGGGCTCCGACAATCCACCCTTTGACTATTTTTTTCTCCGACGGCACAATGACGCCCGCAAGAGTTGAACTTCTTCTGCGAAAGGCAATCACTATGTCCAAACCCGTCAGGATCGGCGTCATCGGCGTGGGCTGGCCCGGCTGCGAGCACCTCAAGGGATACAAGAGCGACCCTGCCGCCAACGTCGTGGCCCTGTGCGACATCAACACCGACCTGCTGGCCGCCAAGTGCAAAGAGTACGACGTTCCCCAGGGCTTCGCCAGCTATCGCAAGATGCTCGCCCAGGCCGGCCTCGACGCCGTCAGCGTGGCCGTGCCCAACGACCTCCACGCCCCCATCACCATCGCCGCCTTGCAGGCGGGAAAGCACGTCATCTGCGAGAAGCCCCCCGCCCGCAAGGTGGCCGAGGCGCAGGCGATGGCCGCCGCGGCGAAAAAGGCCCGCAAGATCCTCATGTACGCGCTGTGTCAGCGCTTCACCTCCGCCGCGACGACCATCCACCAGTACGTCGAGAAAGGCGAACTGGGCGAGATCTACTTCGGCCGGGCTGTGTACCATCGCCGGCGCGGGATCCCGCTGGGGACCAAGAGCTGGTTCGTGAACAAGTCGCGCTCCGGCGGCGGGGCGCTGATCGACATCGGCGTGCACGCCCTGGACTGCGCGTGGTGGCTGATGGGCTGCCCGCGCCCCGTCAGCGTGTGCGGGGCCGCCTTCGCCAAGTTCGCCCACACCGTGCCGGCCGGCGTGAAGTATGACGTCGACGACTCGGCGTTTGCCCTGATCCGCTTCGCCAACGACGCAGTGCTGATCGTCGAGGCCAGTTGGGCCCTCAACCAGCGCGGCGGCAGCGTCATCCAGATCGCCGGCACCCTCGGCGGCGCCGAGGTCCACCCGCTGACCATCTTCACGCAGCGCGACGGGGTGCAGATGGACATCACCCCCCAGCCGCCGGCCAACAATCCCTTCGCCGACGAGGTCAAGCACTTCGTCGCGTGCATCCAGACCCGCCGCAAACCGATCCCCAACGCCGACCACGGCGTGATGCTCATGAAGATGCTCAATGGCGTCTACGACTCGCAGAAAACCCGCCGCGAAGTCCGCATCCGCTGAGGCCGTATAGTTTAGCCGCTGAGGTCGCTGAGGACGCTGAGGTAAGAGAAAGGCAAAACTCTCTATTTGTT
>JAJFVE010000005.1 GCA_021371965.1 Planctomycetaceae bacterium | reverse complement strand
CTTCGACTTCGATTACTACGCGTGCTTCCACACCAGCACGGGGATGAACCCCGGCTTCGAGTACAAGGTGATCGCCGAGTTTCCCGACGGCGCCAAGCACGTGCAGACCGGCGAGGGCGTCGTCGTGCTCCAGCGCCCCGGGGCGACGGGAATCCCCTCCGAGATCGATCACATCTTCAAAGGCCGCAAGGAATGGGACGAGCAGTACAAGCACCGCTTCAATTTCTTCCCTGATCGCGTCACCAAATGCCACGTGCGGACCAACAGCGGCACGCTGCCGCTGGATGCCGGCGGGGCCGACTTCCTCAGGGCCGACACGCGCGAGTTCCTCTACGGCCTGCACTGCGGCAGCCTGTACGGGAGCATCCGCAACTTTATCGGCGTTGAGAACTCGGCGTACCTGGTCGTGGATGACGAGCCGCTATTCGACGAGATCATCGCCACCGTCGGCGATCTGTGCTACCGCTGCACCAAGCAGGCCCTCGAGAGCGGGGCCAAGTTCGACTTCGCCCATTTCTGGGAAGACATCTGCTTCAAGAACGGCCCGCTCATTTCCCCGCGGGTCTTCATGGAGAAGGTCGGGCCGCAGTACAAGCGCATTACCCAACTGGTCAACAGCTACGGCATCGACATCGTCAGCCTCGATTGCGACGGCATGATCGACGCCCTGATCCCGACGTGGATCGAAAACGGCGTCAACACGATGTTCCCCATTGAAGTGGGCACCTGGAACGCCAGCATCGCCCCGTGGCGAGAGCAGTACGGCAAGGAACTCCGCGGCGTGGGCGGCATGGACAAGAAGGTCTTCGCCCGCGACCGCGCTGCCGTCGACGCAGAAGTCGAGCGCCTCCGCCCGCTGGTGGAGCTTGGGGGATTCATCCCCTGCCCCGACCATCGCATCCCGCCTGACGCCCAATGGGACACCGTGCGCTACTATTGCGACCGCATGCACAGGGTGTTCGCCTAGAACTCGCAACGCCACCGCACTGATCTGCCAGTCGCTCGGGATCCTCACAGACCCAGCGCCATCGTCGTGGCGCCGCCGTTGATGAACTCGGGTTTGCGGGCGAAGTCCAGTTTGATGATCGTCACGCCGGCGAGTTTGTCGGGGCTTGTCGGGGGGAGGTTCTTCAGGATGATGCACTTGGCGCGCTGCTCGTACTGGATCTCTTTTCCGCTGACCAGGAAGGAGACCTTCTTGAGCTTGGTCGGGTAGTTGCCCAGCCGGATCTCACGCCCCGGCCAGTTGCGGCACCAGAAGTACGACGTGTTGCCGCGCAGCGATGAGATTCCGCACGCCGAGCCCCAGAGGTTGTTGCGGTCCAGGCGGCCGTAGACGGCCTCGCCGTTGAGCTTGAGCCACTTGCCGACGGTCAGCAGCGGCTCTGCCGCCGTGGTGGGGATCGTGCCGTCCGGCGCCGGTCCGACGTTGAGCAGCAGGTTGCCCTGGTTGGCGCTGGCGGTGGCGAGCATGCGCAGGATGTCGCGCGGCGTCACGGTGTCTGCCGCGGCCGAGGGCATGTAGCCCCAGGAGGTCTCGTCGGACATCATGCACGCCTCCCAGCCGCGGCCGGCTTCGGAGGGTTTGACCTGCCCCTCGGGGGTGTTGAAGTCCTCGGGAATCTGCGAGCGGTCGTTGATCAGGATGTGCGGCTGGAGCTTGCGGGCCATGCCATTCATCGTGACGCTTTCCCACTGCTCGGCTTTGCTCAGCGGCCACGAGACGTCGTACCAGAGGATGTCGACCTTGCCGTAGTTGGTCATCAACTCGCGCACGCAGCTGTGCGTGAAGTCGACGAACCGCCGGCGGGCCGCTTCGTCTTTGCCGCAGCGCATCCCGTCTTCATGTCGCCAGTCCATCAGCGAGTAATAGAAGCCGACCTTGAGCCCGAACTCGCGACAGGCGTCGACGAACTCGCCCACCAGGTCGCGATGCGGGCCGCGTTTGACGGCGTTGAAGTCGGTCTGCTGGGTGTCCCAGAGGCAGAAGCCCTCGTGGTGCTTGGTCGTCAGGACCATGTACTTCATGCCGGCCTTGACGGCGAGCTTCGCCCATTCGCGCGGGGCGCCGGGCCTGGGCTTCCACGTGTCGGCGAAGGCGTCGTACTCGTCCTTCTCCCAGGCCTCGAAGTTCATGACCCACTCGTTGCGGGCGATCTGCGCGTACAGCCCCCAATGGACAAACATCCCGTACCGCGCCTCGTTCCACCACTTCATCCGCGCCGGCCGAGTCTTATCCACCGCCGCCAGGTACCGCTTGGTCACTGCATCAGGCATGCGTCAACTCCAATGGTAGTTGGGATAGAGAACGATCATCTAGTGGGCTTGTGCTGGTTGGGTGGCCGACTGCCGCGCCGCTTTTGCTTCACTGCCAAAACACTGCTGCATGCCCATGAGGAATACGAGGTTGTTCTCCAACGGGGTTATGATGCGCCAAGGAGGCGAATCCCATTTTTCCTCCAGCGGTTTGCCGTCGGGGCCCAGACACCGCTCATGGCAACGGTTGCCGCCGGCAAGGAACAGGATCCAATACGAAACGGAATACTCATCGAGCTTTAGCCGGACAATCCGCCCTTGCGGATCCTGCTCAACACAAAGAGTATTTCGGATCATACCGACGGGGAACACCAACTGCCGATATTCCACGACTTCGTATCGGTTCTCCTTATCTTCCCGGACGATTACGTCCTTTGGAAATGTAGATTTGTCCAAGGGCCTGCCCAGTTCCAGGGTCTGATAAGACCGCGGCAACTGCGCGCAGCCCCCCAACGCCAAGAAGCAGCCCGCTATGCATATTGTGAATCGTTGCACGTGCTCATCCATCCTGATTAGGGGTGAGCCTGGCCGGTTCGTCCAGGATGTCCATGATGGCGGTGGCGCAGAAGACGCGGTCGCGGCGGGCGTCGGTGGTCTGCTGCAGGATGCCCGACTGGACGAGCTTTTCCACCGCGCGGCGAGCGGTAGTAAAAGCAACGCCCAGGCGCTGGGAAGCTTTGCTGATTGTCCAGTACGGGTTCTCTGCAAGCAGGTCGATCATCTGCGCAGGGACGCGAGACGTGGCGGTTGACACGTTCTCACGCCACTTGGACGTCAATGCGTTGATGCGTTCGGCGCGGCTGAGGGCGTCTGCGGACATGCGGGCCACGCCGTTGAGGAAGTACTCCAGCCACGCACCCCATGCCGCGTCGGTGCCGACGGCCGAGAGATGATCGTAGTAATCGCCCCGGGTGGCGTCGAAGAACGCACTGAGATACAGCAGCGGCGTGGGCAGAACCTCGCGATCGATCAGAAACAGCGTAATCAGCAGCCGCCCCACGCGGCCGTTGCCGTCGAGGAAGGGATGGACGGCCTCGAACTGGTAATGCATCAACGCGGCCTGGACCAGTGGCGGCAGCGAGCGGTCGTGCAGAAACTTTTCCCACTCGCCCAGGCACGCCATCAATTCCTCCGGCGGCGGGGGCACGAAAGTGGCATTGGCCAGCGTGCCTCCGGGCGGGCCGATCCAGTTCTGGCTGCGGCGGAACTCGCCCGGGGTAGCCACGCCGCCGTGGACCCCCTGCATCAGCTTCGCGTGGATCTCCTTGACCAGCCGCAGGGAAAGGGGAAGCTTCTTGAGTATCTTGATGCCATGGTCCAGGGCGACCACGTAGTTGCCCACTTCGCGCAGGTCTTCGGGGCTGCGGGCCACGGCCGCTCCGGCGTCGGCGGCGAGCAATTCCCCCAGCGTGGCCTGGGTGCCTTCGATCCGGCTGGACAGGACGGCCTCACGTTTGATGAACGGCCGCATGAGCAGGTGCGGGTTGGGCAGGCTGCGGCCCTCGCCGGCGAGCTGGCCAATCAGGCGATCGGCCCCGGACAAGGCGCGGAGCAGCTTGGGCGTCCAGATGATTTCGGGGGGCAACGGGGCGGGAATAAACGCCCGAACCCCGCCCGCACATCGCACGTAGCGCCCGGTGAGAGGTTGAGTTGAGGGCTTCTTCATGTCTGGAATCTTATTTGCGGAGGCGAAAATAAGCAAGGGCGTTATTTTCGATTTTGGGCAAACTCGCTAATAGCAGATTCGGCATCTTTGATCGCGGCGCGGGCGAGCACCTGGCGGGGCGAAACGTCCAGCGGCACGAGGGGACGGGTGTCACGCACAACTCCGTTGTGCGTGTCCCCGATCGTTGACCCCAGATCCGCTGAGCACGGTTGACCCCTATGCCACCCAAGAGCATGGGCGGGACGCCCATGCCACACAGAAAGAGCATGGGCGAGACGCCCATGCCACGCGGGGGCGGGCAGCAGATCGTCGAGGCTCTGGATGTTCACGCCGGTGATGATCGAGCCGCCGGCGCTTGTGATGTACGCGGCCAACGCGTCGGCGAGGCTTTGCGAGCGGCCGCGGGGCAGCGGCTTTGGACTTCTTGCCGGCGACCATGCCGCATAGAATAGACTGCTGTTGTGTCATGTTCGGGCACTTGTGATCTTTGCGGCCCGATGGTCCGCCGCGGCGGCACGGAACTGGAGACATCCCATGGCGACAGGTAAGTTGCATCTGCTGGTGCTGCACTTTCCGCTGGCGCTGATTATCGTGGCGGCCTTGGCCGACGCCCTTTGGCTCTGGCGGCGCAAGACGATTTTTCAGGAGGCCGGGTATTTCTGCATCGTGCTGGGGGCCGCCGCGGCCATCCCCGCCATGGCAACGGGGATCATGCTCATAAGCACGATGAATCTCACGGGCGATGTCGCCGAACTGGGCGAGATGCACGAGTCGCTGGGGATCATGACCACGACGGTCGCGGCCCTGGCGGCGGTGGTCCGGATACTGCGGAAGAACAAGCTTTCGGGAACGTGGGGCTGGGCCTATGCCGTGCTGATCGCCGCGGCGGCGGCCTTGGTCGCGCTGACCGGGCACTACGGCGGGCTGCTGGCGTTCGGCAAGGACTACCTGTCGAATATCTTCTGACGCGGTCGTGCGGCCAACCGCGCGCCCGGCGCGCTTATAATTATAAAGGATGCCGGGCAGTGGAGGGCCAAGCCATGAAGTATTTCGTGATCGCATCGTACTGGGTCAAGGACTTTCAGGCGTTTCGCAACGAGTTTGACTCGGCGCAGGAGATGCTGCAATCGTCGGGCTTCAAGAGGACCTACCTCAACCGCGACGTGGAAGACCCCAGCCACCTGATCGTCGTCCACGAGTGCGAGGATGTCGACAAGGCCCGCGCGTTCTATGAGTCCAGGGAATTCAAGGACTGCCTGGGCCGGGCCGGGGTCGTCGACGGGCCGCATCTGACGTACATCGAAGAGCTGGCGCGGACTCGCGAGACGATCATCGTCTGACGAGCGAACCCGTCAGAGACCTTCGACGATCACCGCGCGGTAGTCGGCGCCTTTGAAGCGGTGCTCACGCACCTTGCGATACGCCGGGCTGTCGTACCACGCCTTGGCCGCGGCGATGGAGGGGAACTCCAGGATTACCACGCCCTCGACGGCCGCGCCCTCGAGCATCACCTGCGGCCCATACGCCGCCAGCACCTTGACGGGATGCCCCTCGAGCGTCGGGCCAACCTGATCGGAGTACTGCTTCATCTCAGCCGCATCGCGCATTCTCTCGCGCGTGAAAACAGCATACGCTGCCATAGTGGTCTCCTTTGAGAACATTGTACCGCCGCGCCTCCTTAGCCCACTTACAGAATAGTAGAAGCCGCCAATGGAGGCTGCGGGGTATAATCCCGCCGACTTGGTCCATCCCTCTTTCAAGGCGAAAGAACCATGCGACAACCTTACGACATCGCGGCGTACTACTGGCCGGCGTATCACGACGAGCCTCGGTGGCGGCGGTTCATGCCGCAGGGGCAGGGAGAGTGGCAGACGATCCGCGCGGCGGCGCCGAAGTTCGAGGGGCACTGGCAGCCGCGCGTGCCGGCATGGGGGTATCAGGACGAGTCCGACCCGCGCGTCATGGAGCAGAAGATCGCCGCGGCGGCTGGGCACGGCGTCAACGTGTTCATCTTCGACTGGTACTGGTATGACAATCAGCCGTTCCTCGAGGAGGCGCTTAATCGGGGCTTCCTCGGCGCGGGGAATAACGGCGATATCCGCTTCTACATCATGTGGGCCAACCACGACGCCTCGACGCTGTGGGACCTGGAGCAGTCGCACGCGTACAAGCAGATCTATCCCGGCGCGGTGGACCGCCCGACGTTCGACACTGCCACGCAGCGGCTGATCGAGCGGTATTTCGGCCATCCGTCGTACTACCGCATCGACGATAAGCCGGTGCTGTCGATCTATGAGGTCGGCACGCTGATCCGTGGCCTGGGCGGGCTCGATGCTGCGCGAGAGGCGTTGGAATCGCTGCGCCGGCGCGTAGCGGCTGCGGGTTTTGCCGGCTTGCACCTCCAGGCCATCCTGTGGCGCAATGTCCCGCCGTCCAAGGGCGGTGTTCTGGACGCCCCGGGGGGCTCACAGGCCGAGACGATCGCCTACCTGGGCTTCGACAGCCTCACCAACTACCAGTGGGCCCACTACGTCCCGGCCGACGGTCCCTACGACGCGTGGGGCCGAGCGGCCACTGCAGCTTGGGGCAAGTGGGCCGACGAGTTCTCGATAGCGTTCTATCCGCATGTGTCGATCGGCTGGGACACCAACCCACGCTTCAAGACGACCCTGCACGGCCTTGTGACGCAGACGAGTCCTGAGCTCTTCGGCGGGTTCATGCGTCAAGCCATGGATTTCGTGGACGCTCGCCGGCTGGCGCCGCGCCTGATCACCGTCAATAGCTGGAACGAATGGAGCGAAGGGAGCTATCTGGAGCCCGATACTGTTTTCGGCAACGGATACCTCGAAGCCGTGCGCCGCGCTCTGGGTGGACTGTAGCCGCAGGCGGCAGCGGCCTGCAAAGAATACCGGGAACTCTTGGGCCGCTGCGGCGTCCAACCCGGCGAGACAGATTAACCCGAACCGGAGACTTGGAATGAAGACGATCGTTACGATGCTGACGTTGGCGGTCTGCTGCGGCGTGGCGGCGGCTGGGCTTTGTTCCAAGTGCACGGGAAAGATGTTCACGTGCGACATCGGCAAGTGCACGGGCTGCGGGGGCGACACCTCCAGCGGGGCCTTCAAGCTCTGCCACGCGTGCTCTGACAAGCAGGGCAAGTGTCAGGCCTGCCTGGCCCCGCTGGCGGCAGCGACCCAGCCGGCGGCCCAGGCGGCGGACAAATCTGCCGGGAAGTCCGCTGAGAAGCCCGCTGCGCTGATGGTGCTTGACGACCAGAACGGCAAGAGCGTCGAACTCGTCGTCGGCCAAAGCGTGGTCATTCGCCTCAAAGGCAATATGACCACGGGCTTTGCGTGGCACCTGGGCAAGGTCGAGGGTGACGCGGCCAAGCTGCTGGGCAAGATCGAGTACGAGCCTGACCCCGCGCGTGGGCGCGTCGGATCGGGTGGAACGTTCGTCACTACATTCGAGGCCGTCAAGGTCGGACAGGCGACTGTCGTCCTGGAATACAAACGCCCATGGGAAAAGGACACCCCGCCGGCCAAGACCTTCAAGCTGACCATGCAGGTGAAAGCCGCCCTCGCTGCCGCGGATGCTGTCCCATAGCCTCTTACGCTATCGACGTGCGAGCCTACGCGGAGTTGATATCATCGAGAATATCAGCTTATGCGTAAGCTCCGGCCGTCTGCGTTCAGACTCGATGCCCGGCCACGGCGAGCCGTTTGACGGCGGACTGCATGCGGAAGGTGGCCACAATCGACACGATCATCCATATCGGCCAGCCGATGAAGAACAGCCCGTAGAGCGTCGTGCGGCAGTATCCCAGGCAATCGAACGCCATCCGCTCCGCAAAGAGCAATATCCACCCCGATACGAAGAGGGCGACATGAGCTACAACCCAAACATATGTTGCCCCCAGAGACAGCCAGTTATCCGATTCAGCTCTTGCTCCCCCCAGGAGGAACAGGGCTATCATGAGCAACTCCACGCCAAAGGCCGGTCCGGCCACGAGCATCACACGGAACTGCTTGCGGGCCGCCTGGACGATAATGCTGTATTGCTCAGATGTCGCTTGAGGCTGCCCCGCGATCCCATGCGTCTGCGTGGTGCGTTTGCATTGTGGGCACGCAAAAAGCACGCCCACCTTGTCCCAGGCGCGATAAGTGACTCGTCCGCACTTGCGGCATTGAACCGCTATCGTTCCCCAATCAGGCATAGCTGCGCTCCCAGCCACGTTTACGAATGTCACAAAATGGAACGAACGAGAAACTACGCGATGTTCGCCATGTGTTTCAAGGAGGATCTTGAGGATATTCATGAATGATGTTCGGTCCCACGACGCAAAGACCAGCGCGGGAATCGATCCAGACCGGAGCGATAACTCAGTACGGGCGGGACGCCCGTGTTGCTCATGGGCAAGATGCCCATGCTACTCCTGAGATGGCGTAATCCAGAATGGGCTCAGCCAGGCGCAGTGGCCGTCGCTCTGGCGCAGGCGGATGTAATAGTACTCGTGGGGCGGGTTCTTGCGGGCGGCCGGCGGGGTGTCGGTCCACTCGATGCTCACATCGTGCTGGTCGGCGGTGGCCTGAAAGCTCTTGAGCACCTTGCCGCAATGGATGATCTGCGTCTCTGCGATCGGCGCCGTGCCGCGCACGACGATCGTGAACTTCCGCGGCTGGTTCGGGGCGGCCTTGACGTCGCTGCCGATCGGGGCGCCGTTCAGGCGGGCGTCGGCCACGATCCGCGCGCCGCTGGTGGCGTAGCAGCGGCGCTGGGCGATGGCGTCGTAGACCCCGGCCGTGTCGAGCGTCTGGGCCTGAACGGCCGTGATGGCGTGGAAGACGGCCTGGGGCTGGCCCGGCAGCGGGCGGTGGTTGTCCGAGTCGCCGGTGAAGGCCGGCTTGTACCCCAGCGACAGCGCGTAGCGGATGGAGCTGTCGTCCTTGCCGGCATGACCGCCGGCGTGCCACTGGGGCTCATTCTCGTACGATTCCTGCGACGCCGGTCCGCGCATGATCTCGCCGGCGGCGAACGCGGATTTGTCGGCGATGTCGGGCCAGCGGGCGTTCTCGCCCAGCGGATGGGCCACGGCGATCATCGTCTTGCCGGCGATCATCACGCCGCTTAAGGCCTTGCAGAAACCCGCCGAATCGAGCCCGCCCCGGGAGCCCACGTGCTTGACGTAGGCGGCCATCGCCTTCTCGAAGCTGTCGAAATCGCGCGCCATGAGCAACTGGTGTCCGGGCGGCCCGGCGATTTCCAGCGCCGGCACGCGGCAGAACTTGCCGGTCTGCTCGTGCCGGCGGCCGCTGCGGGCGTAGTCGACGTACGTCAGGTTGGCGAAGTCGCCCTGTTCGCTGATGTGGTCGCCGGGCCCGGTGAAGTCCAGGCCGATGCGGGTCCGTGCCCACGCGATCACGTCGTCGGTGGGGTAGTCGCCATCGGAGAAGCTGGTGTGCACGTGGATGTCGCCGAAGTAGATCGCCCGGGCGTCCATGCCCCGCGGCAGCGGGCTGCTGCGGCAGGTGCGCCCGGCGCTGTCGCTCACGTGCAGCGCGGGGGCCTCCTGCAGCTCCGCCGGCAATGGCGCCTCGGTCAACTCGCAGCCGGCCCTGGCCGGCACCGTCATCGACTTGCCGCCCTCGCCGCGGATCGTGTAGGTCACGCCCGCGCTGTCGGCGGGATTGTCGGCCTTGTCGAAGGCCTGGATCTGCAGCCGCCCGTCGGCCTTGCGGTATGCCTTGATGTACTGCGCCGGGCCGCTGAGGGTCCGCACGATCAGCGGCTCGCTCACCGGCGCGGCGGGCTCCTTGGCGGCCGTCACCGGCTCAAGCCACACGCCCGCCTGGCGCATCGTGTATCGCTGCGTCACGGGCGAGACGCCGTCATACTTGCGGCCGCGGACGGTGACCTTCGTGCCGGCGGGCAGGTCGCGCGGGGCTTTGACAATGGCCATGAGCCCGGACTGCTCGTACGCGCCCCACTTGCCCATGATGTCCGCAAAGGTCGGCACGTCGCGCAGGGCCAGCGGCTCGGCCACCCCTTCGACCGTGACGCTGGTGACCTGGAAGATGCCGACGATCAGCGGTCGCAACCGGCCCTCCTGGCGCAGGCGCAGCTCGGCGCCTGCGACAACCTTGCGGCTGAGCACCAGGTCAAAAGCCATCTCCGCCAGGTCCAGCCGCACGCCCGCCACCTTTGCCTGCCGATCCGCGCCAGCCCCGCTCGGTGTCGCAGCCGCGGCAGAACTCGCCGCACAACCGGCAATGAAGATGCTCGCCACCAGAAGAACGATGATCACCTGCGTCATGCTCTCAGCTCCCTTGCTCGTCAGTGAGTCCGGCAGCGCCGCCCGCGCAGTGATTCTACCACGCGATGGTCCCTCGCACAGGCTCTCTGTTATAATGACCGCATGCCTATGTCACGAGAGAGTCACTCTGAACATTGATGGCGTCACAGGAGCACTCCATGCACCAAATGAAAGCAAGCCTCGTCCTGGGTCTGGTCATCGCCGCGGCCATCGCCCTGGCCGCCCCGCTGCGGGCCGAAGAGGCCAACGGCCCCTTCGAGAACATCAAGTTCACACCTGTGGCCGCCACCTGGCAGTACAGCAACGACGGCGGCAAGACGTTCTCTGCCAAGGTTCTTCCCCCTCCTCCGCCAGGCCGCGAGAGCCCCAAGGACCACGTCGATACGTCCATGTACCAGTATGTCTGGAAGGGCACGTTCGACATCCCCGACCCGGCGAAGGTAGCCGGCGCGTTCGTCCGCATCTTTGAGAACAGCAGCCTGCCCGCAGGACCCCGCGCGTCCATCTGCAATGGCGACCTCACGGCGGCCTCCGGCGGCTACTGGAAGGACCTGGGCTACTGCCCCACGCTGCTGGATGCGGTCATCAAGCTCAACGGAAAGGAAATCGAGTTGGCCCACGGGCCGATGCTGCAGTTCTGGGTCCCGCTGATCGGCCTTCAGGCCGGCGCCAACACCATCGAAATGAGCGGCCACGTGTACTCGTTCTGGGGCGGGGGTGGAGCCCGGGGGCCCTCCAGCGCCCTCGACGCCAAGATCATCGCAGCCGAGCCGCAACCGGCGAATATCTTCAACGGTCCGATCCTCGGCGACTTCGGCGGGGGATATTTTACACTGGCCTGCCGCACGCAGCTCCCAGCCGATCTGACGATCGAGGCCACGCCCGTCGAACCGCCGGGCCCGCCCGTGACGGTCACCTCCAAGGGCGCCGTCTGGCACCGTGTGCGGGTCGAGGTGCCCAAGGGCACGAGCAAGCTTACCTACACGGTTTCGGCCAAGGTGGGCCAGCACGTGACGAAGCGAGGTCCCTATGCCGTCACGTTACCGGGCAAGGATTTCCGCTTCATCGCCTTCGGTTTCGCGATGCAGCACCCGGTCGATGACGCCAACGTGGCGAAGGATCCCTGGGCCATCGGGTCGCGGTTGATTCTCAAGGCCCGCCCGGACTTCGTCTGCAACACCGGCGACCTGCTCGAGCAGGAGGCCTGGTCGTTCAACTGGGAGTCGGCGTATACCGGTCCGGCGGCCGAGATGCTGGCCCGCGTGCCGACGCTGATCACGCCGGCCAACCGCGACTGGACGGGCATCCTTAGCGAGCTGCACTGGTCGCCCGCGGCCGACACGTACGCCCACAACTGGACGAAGGTGGTAGGCCCCGTACGATTCATCTGCATCGACGGCAACGAGTCCTGGGTGCGGGGCGGCGCGAACGCCAAGTGGCTCGAAGGCATTCTCGTCGCGGCCAAGGACAAGTTCATCGTTGTGCTCAGCGGGTATCCGGCGTATTCCTCCGGCGTCAACAGCAAAGGTCTCTATGGCGGGCGAAAGCAGGTCCGCGACGTCGTCATGCCGCTGCTGGACAAATACAAGGCCACCATGATGCTCTCCTGTTGGGACCCGGGGTATGAGCGCATCGAACCCCAGCCGGGAAAGGGCTGTACTCAGATCGTCACCAGTTGCAGCGGCTGGAAGGCCTTCCACCGCTGGAACACGCAGTTTGGTTCGCACGGCCAGGGGCCCACCGGACCCACCGCCAACGCCCGCGGCACCTTTGGCAAGGTAACCCTCCCTGACGGCCGAGAGTGGTGCGGCTACTGCGGCACCCGCCATTTCTGCGTCTTCGATGTCAAGGACGACGTGATCCGCATGCAGGTTCTGGCCTGCGGCAGCAGCCCGGATGTCGACATCAAGGACTTGAAGGTTCTCGACGAGAAGACCTTCAAGCCGAGGCCGTAGCACGGGCGTCTCGCCCCTGCTCCCTGACCGTTCAAAGGAGAATCGTGATGCACTGCACGCGTGCCCTCGTTCTTGCCGCTGCGATTCTTGCCGCTCCCGCGCTCGTAGCGGCCGCCGATCCGGCGGCGCCTGAAGCCGTGTCCGGCCGTGTCTTCCTCGACGCCAACGGCAACGGTATCCTGGACCCGGGCGAGAAGGGCGTGCCCGGCGTGCGCATCACCGACGGCGTGCAGTTCGTCGCCACCGGCCCCGACGGGTCGTACTCTATCCGCATCGCGGCCGATCCGACCTTCCGCTACCGCCTCGCCCAGACGGTCGGGATGTGCTGGCCGAGCGGCACCTGGCCGAGCGGGCCGTGGTGGGTCCGCCTGAGCAACATCAAAGACGCGGCGGCCGTGAACTTCCCCCTGCGGCAGGAGGTGCAGAAGATCCCCTTCGTCTTCCTGCACATGACGGACCCGCACGAGTTCTTCAACGCCGGCAACGCCGACTTCCTGGAGTGGATGAACGCCATGGCGCCCGACGTGAAGTTCATGATCGACACCGGCGACTCCTTCCGGCCCAGGGATGTCGAGAAGCCCTACAGGCTCATGTTCATCACGGCCGTGGGCAACCACGACACGTGGGAGTCGGCCACGCCCAACCCCATCGCCGACGAGGATGGCTACGGGCCCTTCACCAAGCGCCTGGGCCCGGCGCGCTGGAGCTTCGACTGCGCCGGTGTCCGCTTCGTCGGCGTCGACGTGATCGAGGATCGCAAGCAGCCGGCGATGATCGACTGGCTGGCCAAGGACCTCGCATCGGTCAAGCCCGGCACGCGAATCGTGCTGTCGTATCACTACCCCGACCCCGGCGGCGACGCGCGCTTCGTCAAGCTCCTGCGCGACTACAAGGTCGAGCTCATCCTCGGCGGGCACAGCCACACCTACGCCTTCTCGGCCAACGGCCCGGCGCCGCTGCTGGCGGCGTATCACTGGCAGCCGCCGGGAACGTGCAACGTGCTGGCCGTTTCCGACACGCGCATCGACCACGCCGTGTACTGCCTGGGCTGCCAGTGGAAGGTGAAGGCGTTGGGCGGCCACTCGCGCCGCTGCCCGATCGTCGACCGCACGCCCGTCTCGGCCGTCACCGCGCGACTGGCCGCCAGGCATGAAGTCCCGCCCGGCCCCCTCGATGCCGCCAGGACCATCACCCTGACGCAGCCGCACGTGTACGTGCAGGCCAAGATCGCAATGGGCAGTGCCAAGCGCATCGCCCTGCGCCTGGGCCCAGCCGACAAGCCGGTGGAGATCATCTACACCGGCCAGCGCCTGAACGTCGACGGCGCCGACTACCCCTTCTCCCCGCGCCCGCCGCAGACGACGCTGAACCTGACCTTGGTCACCCAGGACAACACCCTGACCCTCTGGGCCAACAACTTCTTCTTCATCCCCAAGCGCACCGCGATGACCAAAGCCACCGCCCTGACCATCACCGCCGAAGGCGGCCAAGCCAAGATCGAATCGATGACCGTCCAGGAGATCAAACCCGACTCTGACAAGAAATAGCTCGCCTCCCCCCGACCCGACAAGCTCTCATGCCTTCGGCCTGGTCAGTTCACTGACCCAGGGCAGTAAAAACGAAACCGCGCCCGGTCACATGACTGATGACGACACATTGAGGGTTGACGCATCGGGGGTCAGAGGCGAAATTGGCGGGCGTTGGGAAGCGGCGTCTTTCACTTGTGGGAGAATCGACAGCATGAGACACATTTGCCTTCTGACGGCGGTATGCGTTTTCAGCGGTGCGGCGCTGGCCGACGGCAAGAGCGATTTCGACCTTCTCTTCGCCCAGGAGGCGCGCAAGGTCGAGGCCGCCAACAACGCACAGGCCTTTGTCGCCTTTGCCGGCAAGATCATGGACGCGGCCAAGGAGATGCGGGATGCGCCCGCGTCGCAGGCCTTCTTCTACGAGCAGGCGATGGAGTACGGCTCCAGGAGCCCCACCGGATATCCCTGCGCGCTCAATGCCATCCAGGCCCTGGTTGCCCTGCAACCGGATCAAAAAGCCAAGTGGAGCCAGAAGACTCTCTCGATCGCGCAGCGCTGGTTTCAGGCCGCGCGCGGTCAGGATCGCCAGGACGCCGCCCGGCCCTATGTCGACGCGCTGATCGAGCAGGCGGAAATCCAACTGCGAGCCGGCAACGCCGGAGCCGCCGCGGACCTGTACAACAAAGCGATAGAGCCCGGCACGCTTGCGGTCTATCGCGTGGCCGAAATTCGCAGCGGCGCCGGCGCTGCGGCTGCGCTGATCCAGACGGCCGAGGCGCGCGAAAAGCTCACGGCGAGGCTGGCCGAGAACCCCAAGGACGTCCCGACCAGGGAGGCGATGATCTATCTGTATCTCATCCAACTGGACAACCCCGCTAAGGCGAAGGAACTGCTGGCCGAGGGAGTAAACAAGCCCCTGGAGTCCGGCCTGCAACTGGCGTGCAAAGACGTGCAGGCCCTGGGTGATCGGGACGCCCTGACGTTGGGCGAGTGGTATCTCAATGAGATTATGCCCAAGGCCTCGGGCGAGGGGAAGATCAAGATGCTGGTTCGCGCCAAGGCATGCTTCACGCGATTCAAAGCCATTCACCCCGCCCGAGACGCCCTGGGGTACAAGGCCCAGCAATCGATCGACAAGTTGGAGACCCTGATCGAGAAGGTCCCGGCGCCGATTGCAGGCACCCCCCAGCCTACCGCCTTGGAGCTGCGCGGGACGGAGCTCTGGCACAAATTCGTCAGTGATTACTCCAAGGCTTACATGGGCGGCGACGTGGGGCCAAAGCGGGCTGAGGCGGTGAAAAAGCTGGTGCAGGAGTTTACCGCCAAGGTCAATAACCGCAGGATGTGCCTGACGGGCACAGTCAAGTGGGTCTCTTATCGGGCAATCGGCGCGTACGCAATGCAGATTAATCTCGATGCTGGCGGCGACACCGCAAATCCCAACTTCGCGGGAGGGTACTACGCTGACGGGCGGCCCATTGAATTGCTCCTGACGATGGCCGCGGCGACGGCCGACAAGATATCCCGGGGCGACGCTGTGACGCTGCGCGGTCTTTGCGCCGCCTCCGTGCGGGAGGGCAATAACCAGCCCACTACTCCCGTGGGGCAGCCTCTGGTCTTCATGATTGCCGTGGGCTCCGACGGCAAGGGGACCATCGAGCATCTGGTCGTGTCGTTGAAGGAATGCAAGGTGCACGTCGCCGGCGCGGTGGCGGCGATACTGACGCTGCCAAGCCGGCGTGGTTCCTGAGCCTTTTCTCTCGCTCCGCGGCAGCTGACGAAGGGGACAAACGACTTTTCTGCGCTGGTCGCGCCGGGCACTCTACCCGATGACGGGAAATCGCGGACGACGAGGAGGCTTGCGCCCGGGTGGCATGTACAAAACTCCGTCGGGCGCGTCCCTGATCTGTCACCGCGCGACACCGGTCGCGCGGGCGTGGGTGGCGAATCTGCTTGTGGGCTATGCGGCGTGCGTGGCGGCAGAAAGTGCGTTGGCAGCGATGCTGTCGCGGTGGGGTGCGGAAGATTTCTTTGAGGCGTACACGGTCAAAGTCGTGAACCTGGGCGTCGAGGATCCGGATGCTGACGAAGGGGTGGATGATGACATTCCCGTCTGACAAGCCGGCGGCCTCTCCATTCATTCGGCCCAAGGAACTGGCGCAGCGGTGGCAATGCTCGCGCACCAGTGTCGACAGGATCGCCAGGCGAGCGGGGCTGTCTCGCGTGTGTCTGGGCGAAGGGAAGAACGGGATCGTCTGCTATGTGCGAGAGGAGGTGATTGCCTATGAAGGCTCCCGGCGGGTGCAACTGCAGCCGTGACCCGCCCTGCTATCTGACAAAGGCTGCTCTACCCAAAGACTACCCCGGAGAACGTGCAAGTCCGCCGGGGTAGTTTTCAGTTAGCAGATTGGTCTTCCTGTGTCGGAGCAGGCACGGGTTGCGAGGTTGGAGGTGTCTTGGGTACGGCGATTTTCAGGTAGGCCTCAGCGAATCGTTTCCCGATTATCATCTGACTGGCAGTGGTAAAGTGGATGTTGCCGGGATTGTAAGGGAGGTCAGCCGTAGTGATGAAACCATAATGGTCAAGTTTAACAGAGGCTTGTTGTTCCTGAACAGATCTCCATGCGGGGCTGTTACCTTGTCCTATCTGGGCAAGGATAATTGGTAGGTTGGGCTCGCGAAGATCTTGCCGAATGTCAGTGGCGAATCGTTCGAACATTCGAGCCCAATCATGTGGATGGTCATCCGGCTTGCCTTCGGCGTCGTTCTCGCCCTGCAGGAACAATATTCCTGCCAAATTGCCCATGGCGGACGCGCCCTTGGATTTCATGAGGCATCGGCCGTACAAAGAAGATTCTGCCAGGTTCCTTTGCCATTTGCTGATGTTAGTCCCGCCTGCCGCGCAGGGAACCAGACCGACAGCGCAAGTGGAATTCCCTTGAACAAGTTCGGCTGCAAAAGCAAGGCCGGGGCCAACCATGTTTCCGTCTAGTGGTTCACGGGCGACAGCCCATATGTACTCTTTCTTCGGAAAAACAAAAACGCGGTTTTTGGTATCCAGCGGCACGTACTCTTTGGGCAAACCCCCACCTTCCATGTTAGACTGGCCGGCCAAGATGAATATGTCGAGTTTGCCTTTATAGGTATCTGGTACGGCACAGGACGGTGGAGTTCCGTGTCGTGGGTTGAGAAGTTTAATGAGATTGCCGAGTCCGTATGATTTCTGGAGGGCCGCGCCTCCAATGAAGGAAACCGCTACAAGTGAGATTGGCAGGAGTAGACGAATGGCAACGGTACGCGTGGTCGTAGTGTGGCCCATAAACAAAGCAGTCCTTGTACGTAAAGGGAGTAAACTCTCAGCCCCAAGTTACTGAACTAGCCAACCCACTGATGGGGGACTTATTGTCCTGTTTATTGTTTTCGGCTAGCCTATGATTCGAGTTGAATCTTTGTTGGGGATAAAGCTGGGGCTGAATTCCACGCTATCCATGAGTGTCTCAGGAATGAGACAGGCATAGTGGTGGCGGCATATGTCGGGGCTGTTGCCCATCAAGGTGCTGATCTTGTAGAGGCTCTCGCCCTTTGAGGCTAACTGACTGCCGAAGGTATGGCGGTAGTCGAGGCAGCCCCAGGATAGCTTGGCGGCGGTGTTGGCGGCGCGCAGGTCCTGGCTGAAGTTGTCGGCGTCCCAGCGGGGTTCGGATGGGCCGGGGAAGAGCAGGAGAGCAGTAGAACAGCCCTTCGACTCGCTTTGCTCGCTCAGGGCCAGGAGACCGCAGTGGAGGCCGTGCAGAAAGCAATGGTCCGCTGGGGCTGTGCGTTCTTCCCCTTCTCCTGCTCTCCTGATCTACTCTCCACTGCTCTGTAAAAAAGGCCACGCCGTTGGCGTGGCCTTTTTCATAGCGGGGGCAGGTTTCGACGGTAGTAAGAAGCCGCGACAGGTAGGATTCAGATACTGAGTAGATTAGGCCATTCGCAGTTGGATGGTCTTCGATATGTTAGTGCTAGACACTAAATATAGCCCCAGTATTCCAAGTCATTACTGCGCTAGCCATCATGGCTATAGCACTAATCAAAAGCCCAACTCCAAGGGTAATGAGTCGGGTCTTCCTTTTCGGGATCAACCATTGCATTGCGACACAAAGAATAGTGGAGAGTAGTGCGATAGCTCCCACTGTAGCCTTGGCATTACCATGTCCAACCTGCAAGGTGAGGATTCCATAGAGTAGAGTGATCCAAAGCGCCAGAACGTAAGAGGGGTGGATAAGCAATGCGCTCTTCATGATCAGATCTCCTTTCCGCATCTTCCTCTGACAACGTCGCGTCGCGTGTCGGTAAATCGCTAGAGTAGTTGGCATATGTCCCATAGAGGTATTGTAAACGTGTGAACCTTATCGGGCAATTGTGCCAGCACGCAATGGGGCCGCCGCGAGTCGGGATAACCTCAACCAGGCAGTAGGGCTCTAACGGCGCTGATAACCTTTCCCGGCAAATGCCGCTCCAATGGCCCGACATAGGGGGGGCGACTCGCGGCGGCGGGTCCCATTGCGGGCGGTGGCATGAGCAGGACTCGGGCTGGCCGAATCCGGATCGCTTCCTTATCATGCGGGACATGGTCGGGCGTCACGTGCAATCTTGGTGTCGGGGAAAGCCGGTGATCATTGCGTCCATCGGGGTCACGGTGGTGGGATGCGCAGAGGCGATGTCTGAATTGGTGGATGCAGCGAGAGAGGGAGGGCGATATCCCGCGCTGAAGTGGCCTGTTGATCCGGAGGCATGGGTCAAGCTGTACCGTGGGCATCGGCGGCTGCAGCGGGTGGTGTTAGATCAGTTTCTGGGAGGGCGAGAGGTCATCGAAGGCGGTGAGGCGGAGGCTACAGTGTCCGACGTCGTGGAGTTGATGCAAGTGGGTCTGCGGCGGTCTGGAAGGATTACGGGGGCAGAGGTGCATGAGGTGACGCGGATTCTGAAAGAGCACCCAAAGGAAGTCATGGAGGGGGCGGAGGCGGCGAGAGAGGCCTGGGAAGGGCTGATGTCGGATGATGACAAGATTGGACCGGAAGACGACAAGGAGATGAAGGAAGCTTTGCGCCAGCCGGAGGTACTGTTCTTTTTGCTTGTTTGGGGGCCATGCTTCTTTGAGTACGGGCAGTATCCGCCTCGACTGATGCGGAAGGCCCGCCAGGGTGACCCTGACGCGCTAGAGAAGATTCTGCGGCTGGACAAGCGGGCAATACATGATCCAAAGATTGCGCGGGAGTGGTCCACGGCCAGCATGAATCGCAACGCGTATTTTGATCGGCTGGCTGGGGCGCTTGCCGGGGAACCGGTCAAGCTATTGGGTTTGTCTCAAGTGAAGGTTCTGATGGCCGCGCTTCTATCGAACTTGTCGAAGCTGCTTGCAGATGGGGTAGAGCGGGCGTGTGAATCGATGGGGCAGCCGGTTCCGCCTGCACTGATCCCACTGGCAAAGCGACTCAGTGGGCGGGATATCCGGGAGCTCTTTGACGCGTACCAGAAGGATGTTAAGAGGAACAGCCTGGCCTGCGATAACGATCTGCCTGGGGATAATGAGGCGCTGAAGAAAGCTCTGCAGCGGAATCGGCCTTTGTGGGATTTCCTCTTCGAGTCGGCGGGTCTTTCCTGAGGCGGGACATAGATTGCCTCGCCGGGTGTCCCGGCGCTCTTGACTGTGCAGCCGTAGAGTTGGCTGCATGGTTCCAAAGAAGTCAATTCGTGGCGGCGAGACGGCGGGCGGGATCCGGCCCCATGGGGCCGGGTCCGCGCGCGTCGCGGCCGCTGCTGATCCCGAGCCTGTCCTGGGGCGTATTGTCGTGCCACGGATGGATAAGGCTGGGGATGCGGACCGCTTGCGGCGGATCCTGGCGTCGCTGATCGCGCGGCGGGTGGTCCAAAGGGGGGCTTATGACTAACAGCCCCCCTGCAAAGGTGAGACTAGAGGATGGAGAGGCAGCAAGGGTCCTGGCATCGGGGATCGATTCGCTGGTGCTGACGGTATACCTCCAATGGGTGAAAGAGGACTTCCTGGAGAAGCTGCACCAACTCAAGGGCCAAGCTCAACTGACTGGGCGAGAGGTTCCCGTTAGCCTGGAGGGGCAAACACCAGAGGACGCGGTTAGCTGCAATATGCAGACGAGCGGCGCGGGGGCCTGGGCATATCGGCTGGAAAGTGCGGAGTACACGCTGTGCGTCGGGACTTGGGCCAACGTCATATCGCGCCCCAACGTAAAGATCGAGGTGCGGTCCGAAACATTGTGGAGACTGGGGGCTCGGCGTTCGGTGGAGCGGATCGTGGGGATTCTCAAACGGCACGGAGCGTCGGTGGGGCTGGTGAAAGTCAGTCGGGCGGACCTCTGCGCGGATGTGCTGCTGCCGGAGACGTCCTGGCGGGAAGACCTTCGGGGTTGCCTGGTCAGCCGGGCCTCGGATATTGAGCCTCGCTACAGCCGCCGGGAGTTCTCGGGCTTCTCGCTGGGCAAGGGTGCCATCGTCGGGCGTCTTTACAACAAGCCCAAGGAGATTGCGGAAAAGTCTTTCAAGGAGTGGATGTATCCGATCTGGGGCGTCGAGGCCGTGCCGGAGGGATACAAGATCGTGCGCGTGGAGTACCAGCTTCGCCGCGAAGCGCTCAAGGAACTGGGCGTCGATGTCGTGGATGATCTGTGGCGGTACGAGCCGAACATCTGGGCGTACTGCTGCCAGAATTGGCTGACGGTAAAAGACAATCCTGGTGCGCATCACACGCAGCGGAATCTGTTGGATTGGTGGGAGGTGGTGCAGAACGGATACAAAGGCGCTCAGGGAGCCTGGCCCCAAGTACGTGCCAAGGCCGTGAAAGCCAATCTCAGGGCGCTGCTGCAGCAATGGGTGGGGCTGACCGGCAGCATCGCGGCAGTGATTCGTGGAGAGAACCCTTACGAGAAGGACGGGGCGCTGAGCCTGGACGGATGTATTCAAGACGCGCTGCGTCTTGCACGGGTGGCGGGATTGACCGACGAATTGCTGATGGAGAAGGTGCGATTGAAGGACGCGAAGTACAGGCGCGGCGGAGAAAAATACCGCAAGGCTGTTGCCAGTCGTCCAGGTGCTGCAGAGTTCTATCGAGGTGCGTGATCTGGAGCGGAGACAGCGTGAAAAGAAATATGAGGGAATATTCTTGATTTACTCTCAGAGCATAGAGTAGAATATACGGTGTTCTAGAGTAAGGAGTGGTGATATGAAGATCGAGGTATCGGCGGAGACATTTGAGAGGCTGCAGCGGCACTCTGAGCCATTGGTTGACACGGCCGAGAGCGTGATCATCAAACTATTGGATAGCTACGAGGCACGAAAGGGCGCGAAGATGACTATCGGGACAGAACGTCAAGATGACTCCAGGAGCGATGTGCCTACGAAAGTGGCAGAGCCGCATGATCTACGAGGCTTTCAAAAAGAGGTTTGGGAGTTGGTTATCGAGCCGATGCCGACGAAGAGTTTCACTCTCCGAGATGTCTATGCGAGGGAGACATCGTTGGCAAAGCTTCGCCCACACGTGAAAGAGCTGCGAGCGTCAATTCGGGGTACGCTTGAGAAGCTGAGAGACAGAGGGCTTATCGAGTTCATCGACAATCAAGGAACGTACAGGAAGAATCGTTAGGGGGTGCGAGATGATCAGAGCGGTAGGGTACATCAGGCGGTCAACAGACAAGCAGGATCTCAGCCTGGAGCAACAGGAAGCGAAGTTGCGCGAGTACGCGCTGTCGCAAGGCTGGGAGATGGTGGAGGTCTTTGCCGACGATGCCGTCTCCGGCAGCGAGATGGATCGGCCCGGGCTCAAGAGATTGCTGGACTATGCCGAGCGTGTCTGCGATGTCGGGGCGGTGGTAGCGTGGGATCGGAATCGGCTGGCGCGTCCCAAAGATCCCATGGACGGGATGCTCCTGGAGCGTCGGCTGATCGGCTGCGGCAAGCGGGTGGTGTATGCGGCAACGGGGCAGGAAGCGGATCGTTCGTTTGCCGGCGGATTGCTCGGATATGTCGAGCACTACCAGAACGGGGATTATCTGCGCAAGCTCTCGCGGGACACGATGCGGGGCCTGGTCAACCGTGCGCAGCGCGGGCTGTGGACGGGCGGGCCTATTCCGTATGGGTATGACCGGCTGATCGTAGACCAGGACGGCGCGGCAAAGCGGATCGTTCGGGACATGCCGGATCGGTCGCAGGTGGTGCTGAGTCCGGAAAGAGGGGAGGTGGTCGAGACGGTTGCTGCAGGCCGCCGGTATTCCAAACAGGAGCACGAGCTGTGCACCCTGGTGCCGTCTGAATCGGCCAGAGTGCGGGCGGTGCAACGGATGTTCTGCGACTATGCGGCTGGCAAGCCGATTCGCAAGCTTCGGGATGAGTTGAACCGGACGGGGCTGCGGACTGCACGGGGCCGGATCTTCACGGCTGCGACAATCCATCACATGCTGGAGAATCATGCGTACGCCGGGGTGTGCGTTTACAACCAGCGGACGGAGAGCAAGTGGCACCGGCTGACGGGCGGCCAGAGCCGGGAGCGACAGGATGAAGGGTTGGAGACGCGGCCTGAGGCGGACTGGATCGTCACAGAGGATGCCTGGGCTGCCCTGGTGGATCGTGAGACGTTTGAGGCGGTCCAGAAGCGACGCAAGGCCTCCAAGATCGCCAATGTCCGGATGACGGGCAACAAGGTGCATTCGGAGAACCTGCTGACGGGTCTGTTCTTCTGCGGGGTCTGCGGCGGAAAGATGTTCGGTTGGACGAAGCGGAACTCTCGGGGATACGGAAAGCGGTACTACACGTGCGCAACGCACCACCGGGGCGATGAGGATGCCTGCCCGAAGCGGTACAGCATCCCGGCGGAACTGGTGGAGGATCATATCCTGGGATTGATCCGGCAGGATCTGCGGCGGCTGGCCGATGATGACAAGCTGCATGAGTACGTCGCGCAGGAAGTCCAGCGGCTGACGGGCGGCCAGGCTGACGCCAAGCGGGAACTGCAGCAGCGTCTTGCGGAAGTGGATCAACGGGCGGCGCGGCTGCGGGACCACCTGAAATCTTTGGATACTCAAACTGCCGAGACGTTGGGGCTGTACTCAGAAGCCAGGGAACTTGCCCAGCAGCGTATGCAAGTGGAGTGTGACCTAGCCGACGCTCGCAAGGGTTCGCCGGAACTGCCGGACCTGGGCGAGATCAGAGACAAAGCCGCCGAAGCATTCGAGCGGTTGGAGGATGTTCTTACTGGCGGGACCATCGAGGAAAAGCGGGAATTGATCGGGCTCTATGTACAAACGATAAAGGCTGAACCGGACTCCTACAGCGTCCAGATCAGCCTGTATCCCGCAATGTTTACTGCGGTACTAGCGGGGGGAGGATTCGAACCTCCGACCTCCGGGTTATGAGCCCGACGAGCTACCTGACTGCTCTACCCCGCGATCATGTCTTAATCGTAAACGGGCGTGCGCGCGAAGTCAACGGCCTCGAAATATTTGTGGGGGAAGCTGTCGGCTCTCAGCTTTCAGCTTTCAGCAAGAACGGGCGGGGATGACGGCGGCCCCGGTAACTGATGGATGCCAGCTCTCTCGCTCTCAGCCTTCAGTTATCAGCAAGAACGGGAGGGATTGGCTGCGGCCGCTGTTACTGATGGCTGAGAGCTGATAGCTGAAAGTTTGGGGCTCTATTTCGCCAATCTATTCACTTCGGCTGTGACGGCCTCGACCATGTGTGCGGCGTCGACGGTGCGGACTTTTCGGCCTCGGACGTAGAGGACGGCTTTGTCTTTTCCGGCGCAGAGGGCCACGTCGGCGGCGTCGGCTTCGCCGGGGCCGTTGACGACGCAGCCCATGACGGCCACCGTCAGCGGGGCGGTCACGTCGGCCAGGGCGGCGCGAACCTGTTCGGCCACGGCGGCGATGTCCATCACCGCCCGGCCGCAGGTCGGGCAGGCGATCAGGTCGACGCCCTTTCGCCGGCGCAGGCGCAGCGAGCAGAGCAGCTCGACGGCGGCCCGCACTTCCTCGACCGGGTTGCCGGCGTAGGAGATTCGGATCGTGTCGCCGATGCCCTCGGCCAGCAGCGTGCCCAAGGCGGCGGCGGATCGGATGGCTCCGCTGGCGGGCGTGCCGGCGTGCGTGACGCCCAGATGCAGCGGGTAGTCCCACCGCTGGGCCATCAGGCGGTTGACGGCCACCGTCGTGAAGGCGTCGTGGCTCTTGGCCGAGAGCACGAGGTTGGTGAAGCCCTCGGCGTGGAAGATTTCGAGATACTCGCCGAGCTTGTCGGCCATGAGTTGGGCCAGCGGCTGGGCGAGCTGTGCGGCCCGCTGCGGCGTGTCGGCACGGTCGACGATGGAGCCCTCGTTGACGCCGACGCGGATGGCAGTCCCGGCCGCGGCGGCTGCGTCAATCACGCGGCGCACCTGGTCGCGGTCGGCGATGTTTCCGGGGTTGAGGCGGATCTTGGCGACGCCGGCGTCGATGGCCTCGAGCGCGCGGGCGAAGTGAAAGTGCACGTCGGCGACGATCGGCACGGGGCTGGCGGCGATGATGGCCGGCAAAGCCGCAGTGTCGGCAGGGTGCGGCACGGCCACGCGCACCAGGTCCGCCCCGGCGGCCGCAAGCTTTCGCACTTGGGCGATAGTGGCCTCGGCGTCGGCGGTGGACGTGTTGGTCATGCTCTGCACCGACACGCCCGCCCCGCCGCCGATAGTGACAGGGGCGGCCGAGCCGGAAGCGACCGTGACAGAACGAGCCTTTCGCCGCTGGATTTCAGGAAGCTGCATGCGTTTATTATGGGCGGCGCTCGGGGAAAAAACTAGTCCACGAATGTCACCAATGCCACGAATGGGGACGGGGAGAGCGGGATTATTGGATTGAAGGGGATTAAGAGGATTAAGAAGCGTCTGCTCTTTGTTTCTACATTCGTGCAATTCGTGACATTCGTGGACGTAACACGTTTCTTCCCCTGCTACGATTGACCAAAAGGAGCCAGCCATGAAAGCGGCAGTGCTGGAGCGATTTGGCGAGGTCGATGCGATCGCGGTGCGCGAGATCGAGCGGCCGCGGCCGGGGCCCGGCGAGGCGCTGCTGGAGGTGCGGGCGGCGGCGCTGAACCATCTGGACATCTGGGTGCGCCGCGGCGCCCGCAAGGACGTGCCGCTGCCGTGGGTGTTGGGCAGCGACGCCGCCGGCGTGGTGGCCGAGCTCGGCCCGGGCGCACGCGGACTTGAGATCGGGCAGGAGGTCGTCATGCACGCGGGGCTGGACCGCCTGGTGGCCGACGCCCCGCTGTCGCACGGGCGGCGGATGACCGAGGCCCTCATCGGCGTCGCGCGGCGAGGGGCGTTCGCCCAGTACGTCGCCGTGCCGGACTACTGCCTGCACCCCAAGCCGGCGCATTTGGATTTCGCGGCGGCCGCGGCGATCTGTGTCGACCATCTCACCGCCTGGCGGATGGTCTTCTCGCGGGCGCACCTGATCGCCGGCGAGAGCGTGCTGATACACGGCATCGGCGGCGGCGTGGCGCTGGCGGCGCTGCAGTTGGTCACGGCCGCCGGCGGGCTGGCGATCGTCACCTCCAGCAGCGACGAGAAGCTCGCCCGCGCGAGGGAGATGAGTGCCGCGGTGGGCATCAACTATCGCACGGCCGCCGACGTGGCCGACGCGGTGTTGGCCGCTACGGACGGGCGCGGCGTGGACGTGGTGATCGATTCGGTCGGAGCGGCCACGTGGCCGATCAACTTCAAGGCCGCCCGCCGCGGCGGACGCATCGTGCACTGCGGCGTCACCGGCGGGGCGGAGGCGACGGCCGACGTCTCGGCGTTGTACTGGAAACAGCTCTCGGTGCTCGGCGCCACGCTTGGCAGCCAGGAAGAGTTCGACGAACTGCTGCGCATGATGTCGATCCGCAAGATGGCTCCGGTGATCGATTCAACGTGGCCGCTTGAGCAGATCCACCAGGCCACCGAGCGTATGGAGGCTGGCCAGCAGTTCGGCAAGATCGTCCTGACGGTCTCGTAAGGATTCACCGCAGAGATCGCAAAGGCCGCAGAGAAGAATGGCATGGTGGATGATTTGATGGATGGAACCGATTAGCGGCGGGGCTTGCCCCGCGCGGTTTTGCAGTGAGCGGATCGGAACATTGACTTTGACCGCAATCGGTGCAAGAATGGTTTATCCGGTTCTTCAATTGGCAATTGCCAATTGGAAATTGGAAATTGGAAATTGAAGTCGCGCCCGTAGCTCAGCTGGATAGAGCGTCTGCCTCCGGAGCAGAAGGCCAGAGGTTCGAATCCTCTCGGGCGTAGTTGCCACATGAAGATCCTTTTCCTCGCTGCCAAGCTTCACACCATTGAACCTTTCGGGGTGATGAGCTTGACGCCGGTACTTAAGCGGGAAGGGCACATCGTTGCGCTGATGGAAGCTGAAGATTCAGGCCTGCTCAAGCAGGTGCGGCAATTCGCGCCCGATGTCGTCGGCTACAGCGTTTGCACTGGTTCGCAAGGGTACTACCTGCGGCTCAATCGCTGGCTCAAGAATCATTTGGCGTTTGTGTCGGTTTTCGGCGGCCCGCACCCGACATTCTTTCCCGAACTGATCGGCGAGGATGGCGTCGATGCCATCTGCCGCGGCGAGGGCGACGAGGCCATGGCGGAGTTCTGCCGCACGCTGCAGGCGGCCGGGCGCCCGCGGGCGGTGGCCAACTTCTCAGTCAAGATCGACGGACGGGTCGAGTCGCTGCCGCCGCGGCCTCTGGCGGGCGATCTGGACGAGCTGGATTTTCCTGACCGAGAGCTCTACTACAGCGTTTCAAACGAGATCGCGCATCATCGCGTGCGGTCGTTCCTGGCGGCGCGCGGCTGTCCGTTCGCGTGCACGTATTGCTTCAATGCGGCGATGGACGGCCTGTACGAGGGGCGCTGGCGGCACGTGCGCCTTCGCAGTCCGCAGAACCTGGTAGACGAGATCGCCTCCGTCGTCGGCCGATACCCGACGGACTTCATCGCGTTTCGCGAGAGCATTTTTCCGCTGCAGATCGAATGGCTGGAGGACTTCGTGCGGCGGTACACGTCGCGCGTCGGCCTGCCGTTTTACTGCCACCTGCGGTTGGACCTGCTCGACGAGCGCAGCGTTTCTTTGCTGGCGGCGGCGGGTTGCCACAGCGTCAACGTGGGGATCGAGACGGGCAATGAGGATCTGCGCCGCAGGCTGCTGGGCCGCGGTGCGTCCAACGAGCGGCTCATTGACGCCTGCCGGCTGCTGCGGCGGCACAAGATCCGGATCCTTGCCAACAACATGCTGGGCCTGCCCGGTGGGACGTTCGAGCACGACCTGGAGACGCTACGGCTGAATCAGCGATGCAAGGTGGACTACGCGCTGGCGATGCTCTGGCAGCCGTACCCGGGCACCGAACTGGCGCGGTACGCCCGCGAAAATGGCTACTATGACGGCCGCGGCGACGACCTGGACTTCACGTACTACGGCCGTTCGCATCTGCGATTTGAAAGGCCTGGCGACAAGCGTCGCATCGAGAATCTGCAGAAGCTTTTCGCGGTGGGGGTGGCGATGCCCTGGAGCATGCCGCTGATCAAGCTGCTGGCGCGGTTGCGTCACAACCGCGTGTTCAATACGATATTCCGAAGCGTGTACGTTGTGTTTCATCAGAGCACGATATTCCCTCACCGCATGACGATGAAGGACTGGCTGGCGAACATCAGGCACATGGGCTTGGAGTCATGACATGAAAGCGTTCAAGTGCATCATCGCGGTGATCCTGGGGATCTTTGTGGGCGTCTGGTCGGCCTGCACGTCGCATAAGCGTTCGCCCTCCGCGTCGCCGACGGGCGCTGCGACTCAATCGGCCACCAGCGCCGCCGACACACAGCCGACGCAGCCGGGCCAGGAAGAAAATCTGCCCATCCGCAGACCGATGTACGAATAGCGTCGCTCAGTATTCGTGGCTGTCCGTCCCCGCGGGACTCCCTGCCACGGCACCCGTTGCGGACGATCAGACTTCTTTTTCGATCTCGTCTGCTGTTTCATGCCAGGCTGGCAAGGCGGGATGGAACTTGGGGGTGTGGGTGGCGGGGGTCATTTTTGTCAGGGGCGCGGGGGTCAGGCGGTGGCAGACGATCGGGCCTTTGCGCAGGCGGCGGGTCCAGGACAGCATTCTTGGGATCGTCCGCAGCAGACCCCAGAAGCCGGTCAACTGGATGCCGACGTCGCCAAGGAACTCGCTGCTTCGCGGCCGGACGATCGCCCGCAGCAGTTGCAGGGGGCTGTAGATGTAGCACAGCGTCGCCAGAACGCGAAGCTGCATCTTCCACGCGTCGGGGCCGGGGTTGGCCACCACGTAGTTGGCGTCGAGCATGTACGACTCGACCGGCCGCCCGCCAGCCGAGGCAATCATCTGGCCGGATTCGTACGCGGCCTCATACGTGCGCGATCCGACGGCGGGGGTCATCGTCAGCACCTGCACGTCGACAGCGCCGGCTTTGCGCAGCATGCGGACCTGGTTGAGCAGGCCGTACGAACTGCCGCGGCTCCAGAGCGGCTGGCCCTGGTGGTGCATGAGCATGGGCACGGCCATGATGTCGTTGCGGCGCAGCAGGTCGAAGGCGTCGTTAATCTTCGAGACGCTCTGGCCTTTCTTGACGAACGTGGCGGTGATGTCCTCGACGCCCATCCACAGGATCAGCGCCCCGGCCTTGCGGAGCGTGGGCAGGTGGTCTTTCATTGCCAGCGTGTCGTGCACGGTGGCCTCGGTGCCCCAGCCGATGCGCTTGTGGAACGGCTGGCCGTCGATGGTCGTCGCGGCGAGCTTCTCGATGATCTCGACCGTGCGCTTGGGATTGTTGAAGAAGTTGTCGTCGGTGCCGAAGAAGTACCGGATGCCAAACTCGCGATTGAGGTTCACCATCTCGTCGGCGATGCGCTGGGGGCTCTTGAGGCGGTGCTGACGCTGGTTGTACGCGGGGATCGGGCAGTACGGGCAGGTGAACTTGCAGCCGCTGGTGAACACCAGAGCGCCCAGGGGCGAATACCGGCTCACCTTGCGCGCCTCCAGCGGCGAGGGCGCCAGGTCGTGGCGGCGCGAGGGCGCCTCGAGCAGACGGAACCCGGCGGCCGGGTCGGGCAGCTCGTCCAGGTCATCGACGAGGCGCTGTACGCCGGTGTCGATGAGTTCCTCGACCACCGGCGTGTCCGACGCTGCGTAGGTCAGCCCGGGAACGTTGGCCAGCCATCCGGCGCCGCGTGCGGCCCGTAGCGCCGAGCGCAGCGACTGCCCGGGCGTGCGCCACTGCAGCAGCGTCTCGATCAGGTTCAGCAGCACGTACTCTTCGCCGCGGACGGCGATGTCGACGCCCCAGGGCGCGTCGGCGTCGCTGCCGAAAACGCTCCAGGGCTCGTAGATCACGCGCGGGCCGCCGGCGATGATCAGGGGGCGCACAGCCGCGTCCATCCGGCTGGCGTCCTCGATGAGTTCCTGGCACGCCGCGCGGTGAATCTGCATGCTCGAGATCAGCAGCATGTCGGGCGCGCGGCCGTCGATGCGGATGCGGCTGGGCGTAATGTTGGGGTTCCACTGCTGCAGGACGACGCGCGTCTTGACGACGCCGCTGTCGTGCAGCGCCGCGCCGATGGCGCGAGGCCCGGCCGGCGCCATGCGCTTCGAGGAGTAGTGGAAGGGCAAGATGCGCGTGCGCGGGTCGAATGCGGCGATGACGACGGCTGTCAGGTCATGTCGCGGCGTGATGCGGCGCAGGCGGCGGCGGATATCGAGGCACTCGCCGGCAGGCAGCAGGCGGTCGCCTTCGTTGCGGACGGGAAGCTCCATGCGGGACGCTCCAAGGGTATACGGGTTAGCCCGCGAGAGGTTTCCTGTCTCAGGCGAGAGTTAGTGGTGGGAACAACACGGAACCGAATGGAGCTATTGTAACAACATTGCCTGCCGCGGCGCGGATAATATTGGATTTTGCCGGGGCATTGCGGATTGTGGATTCGGATTGCGGATTGCGTTCGCTGACCTGATCCGCAATCTGTCCTATCTGCCATGCCCTGTTGGCAATGGGCCAGAGATGTACCGCGTCCCATCAGGACCGGTGGCGCTGAGTTGGAGGATGACTTCTTCATTGCCGGTGCGGGCGAAGTGGGGCATGTTGGCTGGCTCGGTGAAGAAACTGCCCGGCGGCAGGGCGCGCAGCCTGCTCTCGTCCCAGGCGTTGCCATAGGCAAAGTACATCGTGCCCGACAGCACCGTCACGATGCGCGCGGAGTTGGGATGGCTGTGCGGCTCGAGGCGATGGTTGGGCGGCAGCTTGATGCGCTGCACATACGGCGCCGGTTTGGCCGGGTCGCCTAGCAATGTGGCTGTCTGCAGCGAGTGAAGGGCCGGGCTGCTCTTCCACTGCAGATCGCCCGGAAGCAACTGCACCGACTTTGTCACATCCTGCTGCGCGCAGCCGCTCAGCAGTGCGGCGGTCATGAGTAAGGCGATCGTCAAACGTGTCTTCATCGGCCTGTTCCTTTTCTGGGTTTAGGGATTGGGACGTTCACCACTTTCGCCGCTTCACCATGCGGATCCTCAATCATCGCCGTTGCCGGATGGAACGGCCGGCTCAATTCGCGGCGGTGAAAGCGGTGAGCGTCCCTTCATTATCGGCGGGAGCTTGCGTTGGTGCAATGGACGGGCCATCATGTCGGGATGCGAATCCTCTATCTCGACATCGACACGTTGCGGCCGGACCATCTGGGCTGCTACGGGTATCTGCGGAACACCTCGCCGAACATCGACCGCCTCGCCGCACAGGGCGTCCGGTATGACCACTGCTACGTCAGCGACGCGCCGTGTCTGCCCAGCCGGGCGGCCATGTTCACCGGGCAGTTCGGCATCCACAACGGCGTGGTGAATCACGGCGGTCTGGCGGCCGATCCTTTCCCGATCGGGCGCGACCGCAATTTCAACACGCAGGGCCAGCATCCCGGGCTGATCTCGGCGCTGCGGCGGACGGGGCTGTACCCGGTGAGCTTCAGCCCCTTCGCCGAGCGGCACAGCGCGTGGTGGTTCTACGAGGGCTGGCGCGAGATGGTCAACAGCGGCAAGTGCGGGGGCGAGTCGGCTGACGAGATCGTGCCCGCGGCGATGCGCTGGTTGGGCGAGAACGCCCGCCGCGACGACTGGATGGTACACATCAACATCTGGGACCCGCACACGCCGTACCGCAGCCCGGAGGATTTCGGCAACCCCTTCGCCGGCGAGCCCATTGAGGGCTGGTACACCGAGGACCTTCGCCGGCGGCAGTGGGAGAGTTTCGGTCCGGGCGGCCTGCAGGACCCCGGCGGGGGGTGGGGGCTGTTCGATTACTCGCGCTACGCCCGCATGTGCAATCAGATCGCGTCGATGGACGACTACCGCCGATGGATCAACGGCTACGACTGCGGTATCGCCTACGCCGACGCCTGGTGCGGACGGGTGCTGAACCTGCTGGCCGATCAGGGCGTGCTCGACGAGACGGTCGTCGTGATCACCTCCGACCACGGCGAGGCGTTCGGCGAACTGGGCGTCATCGGCGACCACGCCACGGCCGACATGGCCACCTCGCGCGTGCCGATGATCGTCCGCTGGCCGGGCCTGCCGGGCGGGCGTGTCGACGCCGGGCTGTACAACCAATGCGACATCGGCGCCACGCTGGTCGAGCTGGCCGGGGGACAGGCGCCGGCGCACTGGGACGGACGCAGCTTCGCCGACGAGTTCAAGAGCGGCCGCCGCGGCGGGCGCGATGTCGTCGTCATGAGCCAGTGCTGCTGGAGCTGCCAGCGGTCCGTGCGATGGGACGACTGGCTCTACATCCGCACGTATCACACCGGCCTCAAGAACATTCCCGAACGCATGCTGTTCAACGTGGCCGCCGACCCGCACGAACTGCACGACCTGGCCCCCGCGCGGGTGGACCTGGCCGTGCGCGGCCAATCCCTGCTCGACCAGTGGCACGATCAAATGATGAGCACCTCGCCCGGCCAAGTTGATCCGCTGCAGACGGTGCTGGCCGAAGGCGGCCCGTACCACACGCGGCCGTACCTGGAGCGGTACTGCCAGCGCCTGCGCGAGACGGGGCGCGCCCGCCACGCCGAGTTTCTGCAGCGCCATCCGACAGGGTTGATCTGATCCGGGTTTTTGTAGCGCAGGCAATTGTTGCACGGTCATCCCGCAATTGTTCAACCGTTGTTCTTTCTTGTCTGTTTTCAGGCACTGTGCGATGAAGCGAGTAGCTGTAATTGTCTGATAGGAAAGCAGTTACAATATTGTTTCGTGTTCGGTTCCCTCGCAGGTGGACAAACCTGTCGAGAACCATCGCCAGAACCCGGCTGGCCCATTCATGGGCCATGATTCACCGCCGGTGATCAATCCGGTATGGGTGCTGGTGCGGTGTTGGGGAGATCCGCGGCGCCGGCGGCTGCGGGCACGCGGATCAGGGTGGCGCAGATAAACATGATCACGGCGATTCCGGCCGCGGCGAAAAACACGACCTGGTAGGAGGAGGCGATCCACGCCAATCCGGCGGCCGCTGGGAGGGTCATTGAGGCGATATGGTCGATGGACGTGCCAGCCGCCAGGGTGGGCGAGACGTCCTCATCTTTCAGCGCGATCTTTCGCAGATAGGTGGTGCGGGCCATGTTCACGCCGAAGAGCAGCATGTCGCCGACGTAGCAGGCGCAGACGACCCACAGGGCCAGCGTGCGGTTGTGCAGCGAATCCGAAAACGCGTAGCCCATGCACACGCCCAGGATGCACACGGCGTCGACCATCAGCACCGTCCGCTCGCCGAAGCGGTCGATGGCCCTTCCCAGCAGCGGCTGGAAGAAGATCCCGATGACGGCCCCTATGACGAGCATCTCGGCGAAGATCGTCGGCGGCTGTTTGAAGACCTCGATGATGACCCACGGGCCGAAGGTGATGAAGATCTGCTTGCGAGCCCCGAAAAGAAACGCCAGCACGTAGTACAGGCTGTACTTCCGGTTGAAGGCGAAGCGCGGACGCTTGAGATGCGCCTCGGGCATGTTCATGAAGTGGAAGACGACCGCCGCGGCGAGGGCGACCACGCCGCCGCCGATGAAGACCTGGGCATAGCTCCAGTGCAGGTACTTCATGCCGGTCCAGATCGCCGCTGCGCCGACGATGCCGGCCGCCAGCGAGACCGCCCGCAACTGCCCCAGGCGCCGCCCGTGGCGGCCTTGCGTGCCCAAGGCGATGGCCAGCGAGGAGCTGACGGGCATCATCAGGTGCGTGCCGGCGCTCCAGAGGATCATGAAGACCATCATGCCCCACCAGGCGCCGCCGCCCAGGCCCAGGCCGATCAGCCCCGCGCCGATGATCAGCGAGCTGACCGAGGCGATGCGCGTCTCAGGAAGGAAGAACAGCAGCCCGGCCAGCAGGGCCGTCAGGAACCCCGGCAACTCGCGCGGAAACTCCAGCGCCCCGCGGGCGTCGGCGGCAATGTTGAACGTGTCCTTGAGATAGTTGGGAAAGACGATGTCGAAGACGCCGCCGCCGGCGGCCAGCAGACCCGCGCCGATTACGAACAAGACCAACTGGCGATTCGCACGCAACCGTTCTATCACGCCGTTCACGTCGCCCTCCGGGGAAAACAAAAATCTACCACAAGGGCGGGCGCAGCGCAGAGAAAAAACAACTGGCGGCAGGCGAAACAACCCTGCCATTGGCGCGGGTGCCACGTCCCCAGGGGACGTGTCCCTGACCGCTGAAGATCCAGGGAGCATGGGCGAGACGCCCATGCTACGGTCGCTTATTGCCTGGCCGGTTGCGTGAGTGCTGGTGGGGCGGGGGCGACGGCCGCGGGCTTGTAGTTCTTGAACGCATCGGCATGCACCCAGTAGGCCATCCCGGCCGTGACCGCCCAGATGCCCGATGCTGCCAGCACGACCAGGGCGGCAAAGACGCGAACGGCAACCGACTGCCGCACGCACACCACGAACCCCAGCAGCAGCCCGCCGGCGCCGGTGAGAATGAACCCGATGCCCGACAGCAGCGGCACGGCCGTGAGGTTCAGGTGGATGATCCGCGCTCCGACCAGGATCGCCGCCAGGCCGGCGATGAAGGCGTAGATCGACAGCGGTCTGAGCGTCCAGCCCAGACCCAGCGCCAGAGCGGCCGCAAGATACACAGCTCCCAAGAGCACGGACATCTCGCCGAAGAAGCTGTTGTACGGGCCGATGACCGGCCAGGTGAATACCATGTGCAGTCCGCACAACGTCGCGACCAGCCCCGTCGCGGCGAAGGGCGCTGCCCACGGCCGCAGGTCGTCCTTGCCCAACCCGCGTGCATAAAACCACGCCAGCACCAGCAACCCCGCTGCCATATTGGTCAGCAACAGCGTGATGTAGTCGATGAACATCGCTGATCTCCTTATTGACTCATTCTAGCGTAGCACAGGCTTTCCAGCCTGTGACTCACGGGCAATCCACAGCCTGGAAAGGCTGTGCCACTAAGGCCGCCAGCCTTCAAAGATGATGTTGTCACACTCGCCGGCGAGTGCAGACTTGTCGGCCGCGGATCGGACCGTCCAGGCCAGCACCGGCAGGCCGCCGGCGCGTTTCTGGTTGACGGCCCAGGCCGGCAGGGCCCGCTTGTCGTAAGCGATGAACGACGGACGGCTTTGTCCGCTCAGCAGAAGATGCCGCAGGGCGACCTTCTGATACCAGGGCATGTCCGGTTCGGCGGTGTCGGACGAGTTGAAATCCGTCGCCAGTTGTCCCCGGGCGATGCTCGGCCGGTGGGCGGCGAACCACTTGAGCGAGTAGGGATTGAACGACTGCACGGCAACCGCTCCGGCGTACTTATCCATTGCCACGGACAGGGCTTTCTCGAGCCGACGGTCGGTGCGGCTGCGGGATTTGATCTCGATCAGGATCGGCACGCGACCGTGAACCTGTGCGAAAAGATCCTCCAGCAGCGGCACGCGCTGGTCGGCGCCGCCCAGACGCAGTGCGGCGAGATCGGTCGACGTGCATGCGCCCACGTCGCGCGAGTCGCCGGTCATTCGCTTGAGGTTGAAGTCGTGAAACACGGCCAGCCGCCCGTCGGCCAGCAGGTGCACGTCCGTCTCGATGGGATATCCCGCAACCGCGGCGCGCTCAAACGCGGCCAGTGAGTTTTCCGGCGCCCCTGCGGCGGCATCGTGCAGCCCGCGATGCGCAATGGGCCGCTGCGTGATCCACACCGGCAGATTCCCCATCGGCGCGACGTGGCGCATCCAGATCGTCAAAGCGCCCCAAGCAGCGCTGCAGAGGATGATGAAAATGCACAACCACCTCGCAAGTCGCTTGAGTCGCGGGCGCCCCGCTGCTGTGATGTCGGAATCAGCATTCATCGGGCGCAATAGTAGCGGCGGAGGCATCAAGTGAGAAGAAAAAGACTCTAAGCCGCAAGCGGAAAGCTAAACCCCGTGCGAAAGCAGCGTCAGTCTTTGAGTTCGACGTTCCAGTACGCCGCGTCGAGGAACTGTTTCCAGGAGGCGTATTTCAGGCTCGTCAGGCGCAGGGTGACGACAGGGGAGCGTTTGGGGCGCACGGGCTCGGTGATGAGTTTCATTCCGGCCTCTTCGGGCAGGCGTCCGCCCTTGCGGCTGTTGCACTCGACGCAGCAGCAGACGATGTTGGTCCAGGAGGCCCCGCCGCCGCGGCTTCGCGGGACGATGTGGTCGAGGCTCAGTTCGGTGGTGGGGAACTTCTTGCCGCAGTACTGGCAGCGGTTTCGGTCGCGGGCGTAGATGTTGCGCCGCGTGAACTTGACGGGGATCTTCGGCAGGCGATCGTAGAACAGCAGCCGCACGATGCGGGGCACGGCCAGCTCGAACTTCACGCAGCGCACCCAGTCATAGTGGTCGCGCTGGTACTTGGCTCGCTGCTCGCTGACCTCGCGCCAGGTATCGAAGTCGTAGGAGAGGTATTGGCTGTCCTCGACGGAGACGATCTCGGCGATGTTCTTGAACAACATCGTCAGCGCCCGCCGCGCCGAGACAACATGCACGGCAGCATAGTGCCTGTTCAGCACCAGCACATTACTATCCAACGCACTGTATGTGCCAGCGGTCATGTAGAAGAATATACCCACGCGGGGCGGGGTGTGCAATGACCGTTGTTGAGGGAGACGAGAAGACAAAACCGACGACGAGGACAAGGACGAAAAGAGAGAACCACTCCAACGAGGCGGTCCCCATCTTCGTCTTTGCTGTCCCTGCAGTCCTTGTCGTCCTTTTCGGGTCCGGGCAAGAGAATGGGGACAGTCCCAGACAGCGGGACAGTCCCCATTTTCTAACTCAGCTTCGCCTCGGTCAGTTTCAGGCCGCCGCGGGTTCGCTCGAACTTCACGACCGCCCGCCCGGCGTGGACGGTGATTCGCCCGTCGGCGTTTTCGCTGATGGTGACTTTGCCGGTGATCTTATTGCGCGAGAAGACGCTGGCGATGCGCACCTGCGAGGCGGCGGCCGCCGCGGCGCAGAGGGTCGTGTGGCGTCCGCCGTGGAAGGCGCCGCGGGTGCTGATGTCCATCTCGACGGGCACGCTGGATGCGATGGCGAAGTGGACTCCGGCCTTGGCGCCGACGATGGCGCCGGACTGATCGAGCAGGTCCAGTTCGCCCAAGGTGTGCCAGAACAGTTCGACCGGTTCGGGCACGGCGTTGTCGACTTCGTCGAGCACGATGAGCTTCTGGCCGGCGCCCTTGGCGTCGAGCAGCATGACGATCTGCCGCAGGAATCGCACGTTGTCGCCGCAGGCGGTCTGGGCGTCGCAGGAGACCCAGCGGCTGGCGGCGTCCGACGAGCAGGCGGCGATGGTGCCTTGGCTGTCCATCTGGTGGTCGCGCCGCCCGACCGTCAGCGTGTTGTGCGCCCGGGCCTGCACGTGATAGAGGCTGCCGCGCTGGGCGCCGAAGTGCTCGGCCGTGAACGACGGGCTGCCCGGATCGATCAGCAGCATCTCGCCGTCGACCTGGAGCTGCAGGCTGTTGATGTCGTGGTGGGCGTGATTGGCCGAAAGGTCGCCGCTGCGGATGGCGGCGTAGAACGCCGGTCGCGGCCACTGATCCGCCATCGCCGCCAGTCCGGCGGCCGTGAAGGGCTTGACCGGCTCCATCTGGACGCTCTGGGGCGTGGCCAGGCCGGCCGGACGCATCAGCAGCGAAAATCCGCCGGTGGAATATCCGCCGGCGGAAATATCGTGCGGCGAGCTGTATGTGTCGAGCCACCATAGCAGCGGCTGGCACTGATGGTGTTTGACCAGCAGGTACAGCGCGCCGTGGAGCGGGATGGACCAGGAGTCGCCAAAGCCCACGGCGTGAGCATTGGGCGAGAAGTACACCGGGAACTCGCCGGTAGCGCTCATGCCCCGCGCGTGCAGGATGCGCTGGTCGTCATCGAGGCGGGCTGCGGCCTCGCCCAGCAGCAGGACGTACCGCATGGCGTAGCCCCAGAAGTCCGGCCCCTCGTCCCAGCCACCCTGGCCGCTCAGGGCGTCGAAGAAATGTTTGAGCCCGGCCATCGCCATCTCGCGCACAGGCGCACCGAGCGGGTCGTCGTCCTCGACGGCCATCGCCGCCAAGGCCATCCCGCCGTTGATGACGGCGTTCCAATTGTGATAGCACGTGTGCCACCAGGTGTTCTGGGCCACCGCGCCGCGATAGGGGCCCAGCGCGTTGTTCGAGACGGCCTCGAGCACGTGGCGGCGGTCGGCGTCGCGCATGTCCTCCCACAGCCAGTCCAGTCCCAGCACCGCCGCCACGGCCGCCTCGGCGGTGCAGAGGTCGGCCGCCATGTCGCCGTGGCAGGGGTCGAGCCACTGGCTCCACGAGGCGAGATTCTTGAGCTCCTCGATCGCGCGGTCGCGAAAGGCTGCGTTGGGGTCGATGTGATGGGCGATGGCCAGGTCGAGGATGCGACCCTGCGTGGCGCGAGCGGCCAGCAGGGCCGAGCACCACTGCCCGCCCCGCCAGGACGAATCCCACTGCATTTGCGAGATGGGCGCGGTTTCCAGGATCAGGCCGCATCGCTTGTGCAGGCGCTGGTAGATCTGGTCGAAGGGGCGCTGCGAGATTCTGCTCCGCAGGGCAGTCAGTTCGTCACGCGTTGCCAGCAGACCTCGTCGCATAATGTCCTCGTTCTCGTCCTCGTCGTTCTTCGTCCTCGTCGTCGGTTGTTTCCCCGGCACCAAAAACCGAGGACGACGACGAGGAGGATCTCGGAAGCCGGCTCGCCTTCCCCGCTCAGGATAGCCCACCCGGCGAAAAAGGCAAAGGCTTTTGCCCTCGGGCGTTGCACGTGGTATCGTGTTGCGCCCGATGAGCGCTCGCCCATGCGGTATAATGGGTTGCGGCGACGGAGTGTCGCCGTCTCAAACGGTGGAAGCGACGTTTGCCCACAATCGAGCACATTCCGCAGGATATCCAGTTTCTCCAGCGCTATCTCGATGGCGATCAGGAAGCCTTCGCTGCCTTGATCGACCTCTACCGCAATGAATTGTATAACTTCCTGGCCCGCTTCACCGGCGATCCGGCGCTGGCCGAGGACATTTTTCAGGAAACTTTTCTGCAGCTTCATCTCTCCGCCGCCCTGTTCGACCAGACCAAACGCCTCAAGCCCTGGCTATTCACCATCGCCGCCAACAAGGCCCGCGACGCCCTCCGCAGCCGCTCGCGCCGCCGGGCGGTCTCGCTTGATGTGGCCGTCGATTCCAGCGCCGAGAGCATCTCGTACGGCAACCTCATTCCCTCCGATGTTCCCCCGCCGGAAGAAAGTCTTTCGAACCTTGAGGTCCAGGAGGCCGTACAGAATATTGTTGATGAGATGCCGGAGCATCTGCGCGTGGTGCTGTTGATGAGCTATTTCCACGGGATGCCCTATAAGGAGATCGCGGAAATACTGGATGCACCGCTCGGTACCATCAAATCGAGGATACATGCGGCAGTGTCGCTTTTTGCACAAAAATGGAGGGCCTCTGCGAAGAGGTAGATGACATGGCGATTGGACAAGAAGACCAGGCGCTGTTGATCGACCTTCTCCTGGGCCAGGACGGCGAGCATGTCGACGCCGTAAAACGGCGCCTCGACGCCGAACCTGATTTGCGAGAACTTCACGATAGCATCGCCAATGCGCTGTCGGCCGCCAAACGCCTCCCGCCCGTGGCCCCGCCGGACGACCTTGTCCAGAAAACCCTTCACCGCATCCGCCAGTACCAGCACACTAACGAATTGCTCGCGCGCGAGCAGATCGGCCGCACCGTGCGACGCCCGACGTTTTCGCTGCGCGAACTGGCAGCCGTGGCGGCGATCTTGTTGGTGCTCGTCAGCGTCTTTGGCATGTGGCGCAGCGAGGCTCGCCAGAAAGAGCTCTCGATCCTGTGCCAGGGGCAACTGGGCCAGATCGGCACCGGCATGACCGCCTACGCGCACGCCAACGACGGGTTCCTGCCCGCCGCCCGCGCTCAGGCGGGGCGATGGCTCGACGGTTCGGCCCGCGCCGCGGCCAGCAACTCCAGCGCGTTGTTCCGCCTGGTCTCCTCCGGATACGTCGACCAGCGGGCGTTTCGCTGCCCGGGCGCCGCGCAGGAGCGCCCGCGTGTCGAATACGATGCACGATCGCTAAGGGACTTTCCCCAAGCCGACGACGTGACCTATTCCTATCAGCACAGCCTGGGCAGCCGCGGGCTGTCCATCGTGCAGATGGGCAACCTCGCCGGCTCGATGGCCATTCTCGCCGACCGCACCCCGGTCTTCGCCGGCGGGCGATTCGTCCGCAGCAGCGTCGAGAACCATCGCGCCGGGCGGCTGGTCAGCCCCAACCACGATGAGAGCGGGCAGAACGTCCTTTACCTGAACATGCGATCGGCCTGGTCGAGCGGGCCGCTGGTGGGCGTCAATGGCGACAACATCTACCTCGCCGGCGATATCACTGACTACCGCGGAGACGAAAAACCCGTCAGCGACACCGACACCTTCCTCCTGCCGGACTTCTGCAGTACCCCGCAGCCATGAGCGGCATGCAGAACTACTCGAACACGAACCAGTCGACGAACCCGCCGCCGGAGAAGACCAGGTAGAGCATGTGTGCGCCGGCAGTGGGCGCGGCCGGGGCGGTGTGGATTTGCGTGCCTTTGGCGCCGGCGCTCTTGACCGTCGCGATCACCGGGCCGGTCGGGCTGTCGAGGCGGGCGGTCACGGTGATGTCCTTGCCCAGGTCAGCGAAGAGTTTGAAGGTCTTGTGCCCGCCTTTGCCGAAGTCCACGTTGGCGTATCGGGCCCAGGACCCATCGCCCATGTTGTAGATGCCCGTTCCGCCGGCGGTGCGCAGCGCCTGCATGCGGTCGAAGTCCTCGGCCTGGATTCGCTCGCCGGCGTCCTTGCGGAACATCAGCGACTTGTCGAAGGGGAAGTCCGCCGTCAGCCCGATCTTCTCCAGCGGGATCGGCTTGAACCCCAGCTTGAGGGCCGGGCTGGCTGGCTTGAGGGCGTAGTCTGTGTACGTCGAATCCCACGCCGCGCGCTTGCGGTCGAACTGCGGGTCCTCCTGCACGCTGTGCTTGTCGAAGCCGTGCTGGTGGAAATCGCGGTGCGGCGGGAAGATCACGTTGTAGTCGATCTCCTTGATCCGGGCCGCCCGGTTATTGCCGGTGGTGTACAGGCCGCCGCGCATGTTGAAAATGTTGTGAGCCACCGAGATGTTCCCGCCCGGCTCGTACTGCGGAAAGATCGTGATCATGCGGCCGAAGCTGCTGTCGGCTACGATGTTGTTCACCAGGGCGTTGTCGAGCCCCTTGAGGTTCGTCAGGCCGAACAGCCCGCCGCCGTAGCAGTGATAGACGACGTTGCCCTGCAGCGTGAGGTACTGGCTGCCGTCGTCGCCGTAGATCACGAATCCGTAGCCGTTCCAGTCCACCGCCTTGTCGATGTCGTGCAGGGCGTTGTACTCCCACACGCAGTCGCGCCCGACCCCCCAGCTCTCGATGGCCCCGCAGTCGTGGCTGTCGCGGCAGACATTGGAGATGTCGTTGTACGCCACGCGGACGTTGCGGCCGTGCGCGGCTTCGAAGTACGTCTCGAGCGTCTTGGGCTTGCCGTAGAGCGTCTTGCCCAGTGCGCCCATCCGCAGGCCCTTGTAGCTGACCCCGTACCGCGGCGCGCGGGCGATGCGGTTATGCGAAATCTCGTTGTCGCCGCTCTGGTAAAACTGGATGCCCACGCCGTGGCCGGCGAAGAGCCCGCAGTCGTGAATGAAATTGTTCGTGATGACGTGACCCTTGTTCACGTCCGACTCGGCGGCCGACTTGAACTGCGGATCGCCCTGCCGGAAGCCGCACATGTAAATGCCCGCGAAGCCCGCACGCTCGATCCAGCAGTTCTTGACCGTGTTGTTCTTCGCACGCCCGGCCATGTAGACGCCCGCCATGCCGGGGTTGAGAATCTTGCAGCCGTCAATCGTGATGTGGTGGGCGTTCTCGATGTGGATCGCGCCGTTGGCGTCGGAGAAGCTGTTGTTGCCCGAGAGGCCGAAGCTCGATGAGAAGTCCGCCCCGCCAATGGTCAGCCCTTCGATGCGGATGTTGGAGACCTGCTTATCGGGCCCGCTGCCGCGAATGTCAAAGACGCGCGGGGCGGTCGGGGCGATGATCTCCTGACGCTCGATGGGCCCCCGCGGCCAATAGTACAGCCAGCCTTCCTTGTGCTTGAGGCACCATTCGCCCGGTTCGTCCAGCAGCTCGAGCACGCCGGCGATCCACGCGCGGCCGCCGTAGGGCTCCAGCCCCGCCTGGGGGCTCAGCGTCAGGCGGCGCGCCGCGAAGTCGACGGCCGTCACCTGGCAGAAGTTCGAGAACCAGTTGCTCTTCATCCAGACAAAGACATTGGCGTCGGCGAAGTCGAACGTGGCCGGGAGTACGCCCTCGGGATAAAAGTACCCGTCGCGCCCCGCGCCCTTTCCGCCCAGATACCCGCTGCCGCGGTTAGGCGTACGGGCCATCGGTTCGTCGCGCAGGCCGTTGAAGAGCTGAAAAAAACGCCGCCCCTTCTCAACCGGCGCGCGATAAATCTCGCCCTTCCATTTCTGCCAGCCGGTAATCGGCCGCCCCGAATACAGCACCGCCTGCTCGCCTGCGGCTGCTTTATAGATGACAAAATGCCCACCCCGCCCGCCGTCGCGCTCGTCCAGCCGTAGCGGCTCAGCCAGAAGATACTTGCCCCCATGTAGCACAACGACGGCGTCTTCCGTCATCCCGCCGGCAATCTTAGCCCGCACCGCCTCGCGCGCCCGAGCGAGCGTGGCAAACGGTGCCGCAGCCGTCCCCGCCGCCGCATCATTGCCGGAGGGGGAAACATAAATCTCGCCCGCTCTGGCCAGCGGTTGCGCAACCGCCGCCAGAAGAATCGCTATTGCGGCTGCCGTTGGAATATCCATCAACAACTTCATGATTAAGTCAACCCGCCAGCCCGTGTTACGGTGCCGCTGGAAAAATCTGTCGTTCACCTGAAGTCGGCTGCGCAACTAGACGATACCAGAACTACAAGGACTCTCTTCTTTTCCTTACTGTGACGCTTGGCTGTTCTTTCTTTTTGGGTTGTGTTAAAAGGAGTCTGGGGTGAAACTGAGCATTGTAATTCCCTGTTTCAACGAAGAGCAGGCCTTGGGGATCACGGCGCAGCGCCTGAAGTCTTTGTGTGAGGGCTGGGTCCGCCAGGGCGTGATTGAGTCGTACGAACAACTCTACGTCGACGATGGCTCCAGCGACGGGACGCCAAGGATTCTCCAGGAAATGTCAGAACGGGATCCGACTGTCCGGGTGGTGCTGCTGAGCCGCAACTTCGGTCATCAGGCCGCTCTGCTGGCGGGTCTTCATCATGCCACTGGCGATGCGGTCGTCTCTCTTGACGCTGATCTACAGGACCCGCCAGAGGTCATCGAGCAGATGATTGCGAAAGTGGCTGAAGGATGCGACATCGTCTACGCCGCCCGCAGCTCGCGCGAGACGGACACCTTTTCCAAACGAACGACGGCTCGGGGGTATTACAAACTGCTGAAACGGCTGGGGGTGCCGCTCATCCACGATTCAGCAGACTTCCGGATGATCACGCGGCGCGTGGTCGAAACGCTTCGCAATTTCCGGGAAGTGAATCTGTTTCTGCGCGGAATGTTCCCGATGATGGGTTTCCGCAACTGCGTGCTTTATTATGAGCGACAACAGCGGGTGGCGGGGGAGACAAAATATCCGCTGCGCAAGATGCTGGCGCTGGCCGTCGAAGGCATCACCTCGTTCACATATGTTCCCCTGCGGCTGGCCTTTGCCGCCGGTGCGATCCTCTTTCTAGTTTCTCTCCTGATGGGGCTTTGGGTTCTGATGGCAGCTGTGGTCGGCAGCACGATCCCAGGATGGGCGTCGTTGGCTCTGCCGCTGTACACCTTCAGCGGGCTGCAGATGATGCTGGTGGGGATGCTCGGGGAATATGTCGGTAAAACGTATATGGAAGTCAAGGCGAGGCCGCCTTACATCGTCGACCGCCTGCTGAACGGGCCACCTGTCGGGACAGCTTTATGAGTAACTCGAACGATTACAGCGATGGCTACTGCCAAAGAGTTCAGGCATCACAAGCCTTCATCGGCAATCGGCATCAATTCTTCATCCGTCTGAAGGCTGAGCACTTCCTGGACCTGTCGTCCCGGCACGTGGGAGATCCGGCGAAACTCAAGATACTGGATTTTGGATGCGGTATCGGGTTGGCGGCAGCCGTGCTGGCTGAAAAAGTAGCTCAATACCATGGAATCGATATCTCGCAATCCGGTATCGAGCGGGCACGGGCGGCGGTGCCCCAAGGGCAGTTTATCAGCTACGAAGGAAAGACCCTCCCGTACCGGGATAATGCCTTTGATGCCGCTTTCTCTATGTGCGTCTTTCATCACATTCCTCCGCAGCAGTGGACCGGCGCGGCCGGCGAACTGATGCGGGTCGTGCGGCCGGGAGGGTTGGTGGCGCTGTTTGACCATAATCCCTGGAATCCGCTGACGCGCCTGGCTGTGGCAAGATGCGATTTTGATCAGGACGCGACATTGCTGAGGGCTGGCAAGGCCGAAGAGCTACTGCGCGGCGGAGACTGCCGGATCGTTCAGAAGCGGTTCATTCTGTTGACACCATTCGATGGAAAATTGTGGCGGTGGCTGGACTTTTCGCTGGGAAATCTGCCGCTGGGGGCCCAGTACTGCATAGCAGCCACACGGCATTGAGTTGCCGGAAAGAGAACCCAAGAGACAAACTATGGCTCAGACAGGAACATTGTCAGCCGTGGGTGGGGCGGTGGTTAATGAGGAACCTGATGGTCTGGCCAGACCCTCGGCCATGCCGCTGACTGCCCGCAGCTGGGCATGCCTGATCCTGCCGGCAGCAGCTTTTCTGGGCCTGTACGGTTCAATCGTCACGATTCCGCCTACGGATTGGGACACGCTGATCTGGATGGCGGCGGCAGAGAGAAACTCGCCCGTCCACTACATGACTCATGGGGTCGAAATAGAGGTTTATCCCTGCTACCGCCCTGCAACCCACGCCTCGTTTTGGCTGGCCAACAAGACGTACGGGCGCAACGGATGGGGGTACTGGGTTAATGCGCTGGTGTATCAGCTCCTCACGCTAATCCTGCTATTCTTCCTGGTGCGACGACTGACGCGGTCGGATGTCGCGGCGGGTATAGCCGCGTTCTTCTTTGCTCTGAACTCCCAGAACTCCGGCGTCTTCTGCTATCTCTGCGAAAGCCATCAAGGCGTCCTGCCGGGGCTCTTCTTCCTGGTGTGCGTGCTTTGCTTCCTGAACTACCAGGACAGTGGGAAAATGCTTCTTCTTATTGCAGCTGCAGTCTCGGCCTGGGTCTCGGTAGCCGCCAAGGAGCATGGAATCGCCTCAGTGGCGGCGATGGGTCTGCTATGCCTGTGGCGTCGGAAGGTCCGTTCCCCGCTGCCGGGGCTGGTGGCCTGCGGGATGGTCATCTGCAGCTATTTCTTCTTGCGCTATATGGCTCTGGGCACGTTCACAGGGATGCATCCAGGGGAAGACATGGGCTACTTTGAGCAGGATCTGATTGGAGCTATTCCATCAAATATGCCCTCTGGCCAGCGCACCGCGCTATACCTATACACATTTGGTGCAAATGTCGTCGGCACCTTTTTGCCGCACCTCTTTGGAGGCCACGGAGAGCTCCGCACTAAGCTTCTTCTCGCTTTCCCCCACGAGGGGATGGCTAAGTGGCTATTTTCCTGGGTAATGCTTGTCTGCGAACTGGTGATGCTGACGTTCGTGCTGCTGGCGGTCAGCAAGCGCACGCGGGCGCTCTTGCTAGGTTCGGCCGCTTTGATCGTTGTTGTGGCGGCTACTGCTTTTGTGGAATTTCGCTTCCGCCTGCACTTTGTGGGAGTGATCGCCTTTGCCGTCATGGTCGGGTTGGCCGCAAAAGCTTATCTTAACTCCGGCTCTCGCTGGCAATTGCTGGTGGGGGGGGTGGTGCTGTGTCTGCTCCTTCTTGGATATGTCCGGGAAGATACGTGGCACATCCAGTCCTGGCGCCAGATTCACCAGTCCATGGACGTGACTAAGGGCCGATTTGTCACCCCCAATATTCCGGCGGAGCTGACCCAGGACATCCACAAGCGATATCCGCCAAAGGTTGTTGCGCCCAAAAGCAGCAAAAACTAAGCGGGGCCGAACCGTTTCGTTTCTGAAAATTTAGACATGGCGGCAAAAATCTCTGGGCATCTACGTTCTCTGCTGGCACAGTGTTGTTAGAATACCGCTCCATAATCAGGAGCAATTTCATGACCCACCGTGAGCGGATTATCAAAACGCTGTTGTGCGAGAAGACCGATCGGCCGCCGTTCCCGTGCTGGCTGGGGTTCTGGCCCTGGGGGCAGACGAACGACCGCTGGAAGAAAGAGTCCGGCATCGCAGACCTCGACATCTTCAAGTACTTCGGCTTTGAGCCGTTCTTCCATGGCGTGCCCGTTGAGTACGGGCCCTTTCCGCATTTCGAGTACAAGGTGATCTCCGAGACCGACGAGTTCATCACGGCTATCGACTGGCGCGGCGTCACGACGCGCAACCGCCGCGACGGGATGTCCATGCCCGACTGGGTCGCCCACCCCGTGCGCAACTGGGACGACTGGAACAAATACAAAGCCGAGCATCTGCAGCCGCAGATCGATGTGCGCACCGCCAGCGTGGCCGCCTGGGCCAAGGACGCCGCCAAGCTGGACCTGCCCATCCAGATCGGCAACCCCGGCTGGGGCGTGTTCGGAACCGCCCGCGACATGATGGGCGCCGAGGAACTGTTGATCGCCTTCTACGACATGCCCGACCTGGTACACGACATCATGAAGACGTACGTGGACCTGTGGCTGGCCATGTACGAGGCCGCCGCGCGGCACATCCAAATCGACCACATCCACATTTGGGAAGACATGTCGGGCAAGCAGGGCTCGCTGATCTCGATGAAGATGACGCAAGAGTTCATGATGCCGCACTACGACCGTATCGCGGCCTTCGCGAAACGTCGCGGCGTGGCGATCATCTCGGTGGACAGCGACGGCGACGTGCACGAGCTCGTCCCGTTGATGATGCAGCACGGCCTCAATGCGTTCTTCCCCTTCGAAGTGCAGGCCGGAAACGACATCTGCGAGTACCGCAAGCTCTACCCCAAGCTGGGCATCCTGGGCGGGCTGGACAAAAACGCCCTGTCCAAGGGCAAAAAGGAAGTGCACGTCGAGCTAGATCGAGCGGCTTGCATGTTAGCCGCCGGCGGCTACATCGTCGGCTTCGACCACCTGATCCCGCCGGACGCCAAGTGGGAAAACTTCAAGTACATGGTCGAGCACCTGCGCACGATGTGCGGGCTGTAGAACAGCAGATCCTAGGTCCTGGATCCTCGATCCTCGGGGAATAGAAAACTCCGGGACGCCCACGGGAGATATGTTCTTCCTGGTATCCAGGACCGAGGATCTAGGATCTAGGATCAGTTCTTCAGCAACTGTTTGCCCAACTGCTGGCAAGCGGTAATGAGGCCTTTGAGCTGATGGGGGGCTCTTTCTTTCGCAGAGTCGCCGCCGTACTGGACCATGACCGCGCAGAGGAATCCGGTATCGCTGAAGAGCGGTTCGGCGTCGCCCTTCTTGTCGCGAACGTGGCGGGCTCGGGCGGCTAACTTTTGCGCGATCCATTCGTGTTCGGCGCCTTTGGCCGATTTCTCCAGCGACTCGGCGGCCTGCTCGTATTTGCCGTCGGCGGCTAATCGCTCGCCGGTGAGGAAGACGGTCATGGGGTTGTCCGGCCAGGCGCGCATTGCGCGGACCACTTCCAGATCGGCGCTGCGAAGGTCGCGCTTCGTGCAGTGGTCGTAGGCCAGTATCAAGTGGATGGTGCTGAGCAGTTGCGGGCCGGTCATGGTGGGATTGGCGTCGGCCGCGGCCGCGCATTGCTCGACTTCCTGCGCACCCAGCAGCGGCATGCCGTTGGCCGAGAGCACCACGCCCCGCAGCAGGTGGTATCCGCATCTGAGCTGAGGGGAGGTTGGATTCGGGTTAAGCATTTCCACTTCATACAGCGCGGCGTTCATGCTGCCGCTGGAGAGGTGGCCGACAGCCAGCACCACGCCGGTCATGGGCGGGGGCATTTCGGCCATGGCGTTCATGTCGGCCTCGATGGCTTTCCAGTCGGGCTTACCGTCTGCCAGCGGCGGACGGCCTGCCGCCAGGGCGGACAGTTCGGAAGCCGCATTTGCCAGGTCCCGCACAAGCTCGGGCAGCGTGGCCGGATCCTGTTTGCCCGCCTGACCCGCCGCCAGCGCCAGGCCCTTGAACGTGGCTGTGACGAGCGTCCTGCGCGTGGTGCGGTAGGCCTTGGCCTTCCAGGTATCCAGCAGTGCTGCAAGCTGCGCCTCTTCGGCGGCAAGGTCCGCCTCGCGCCGGGCGGCCGCGGCCGAGACGGCAGTGGCGGAATACGCAGCCGCGTCGCAAGGCGCGGTGGCGGGCTGGGCCAGAAGTTCCTTGGCGGCGTCGGCGGCCTCGGATGCGCGCTCGGCAGCCTTGGCGGCGGCTCTTGGATCTTTGGCCGCGCGAGCGGCGAGAGCGTCTTTCAAACTCTGCGCGGCGATGGCCTGGGCCTCGGCGGTGGTTTTGGGTTTGGAACTGGAGCAACCCGCCAGGGCGATTGCGGCGACGAGGAGCAGTGCTGATGATTTCATTTTGGCCATGTGCATTAAAGCTAGGCTAGCGGGAAGTGATGAGCGAAGCAAGTTCTGCCGCGGGCGTCTCGCCCGTGCTACTTTCCCAATCCTCTTAATCCGTTTTCAATCCCGGTAATCCCGCACTCCCCGTTCCCGGGCGTGGGCTTCGGTGGCAGACCACCTGCTGCTTGAGGTTGTTGGCATAAAGGAGGATGTCGTTGTCGGGGAAGTCGATCACGCGGATGATCTCGCCCAGTGCGCCGCTGTTGGGCACGATCTGCTCCAGGGCGCTGGGGCAGGCGCGCAGGAACTTCTCGTTGAGCACGTTGCCGTCCTGGTTGGGCAGCAGCGTGAAGTAGAGAATGTCGTTCTCGACCAGGTCGCTGAAGTAATGCGTACCCAGCGAAGCGCTGGGGATCAGATCCTCGCGCATGGCGACGACCTCGCACAGCGCGGCCGCGTTGTTGATGTCGGCGAAGGCCGTCGGGATCCCCAGCGAGGGCGTAGTGGTTCCCCATCGCCCCGGGCCGATCAGCAGGTCGCTGCTGTGCTGGGGTCGATTCGGCGCGTGCATCACCTTGCCGATGAGCCGCGCGACGCTGTGGCGGTCGGCGATGGGCAGGCGGCCGTACTCGAAGGGGCATATAAAGATGATGCGGCTGACGGTCAGCAGCCGACTGGGGCCGATCACCGCGCCCTTGGTGCGCAGCACGAGCTGCTCGTCGGGGATGTGCTCGGGCGGGGCCACGACAGTGCCGGCGCCTTGGACCTGGAGGGGGCGGCACTGCACGAGGTTGATCTTGTAGTGCTCGGGGTCGATGAAGTTGGCGGTGAACTCGACGTCCACCGGGTACGCGTATGCGCGGTGGAGCACCTGGAAGAGGTTGCGCATGTCGGCGACGAAATCGGTGCCCGACAGCAGCTTCTCGAACGTCAGCACCCAATCCGGCGCGTCGTGCGAGGAGTTGCCCGCGGCGCTGGCGACGGTCTCGATCGGCAGCGAGACACCCTGGGCCACCACCTGCGGGAAGCTGCTGGAGATGAGCTGGTTGGACTGCAGGCTCAGCACGTCGACGCGGCGCTGGGCGTACTGGCGCACTTCGTCGAACGTGCCCTCGGGGCGCATCTGCGGGGCGTTGAGGGCCACCACGCGCGTGTAGTCGTCGTCGACGCGGTCGACCGCGCGCGTGCCCAGGCCGAACACCAGGCGCAGCATGCCGGCGCTGGGATCGATCTCTTCGTTCCAGACGTAGGGGTTGATCGAGAAGCCCACGCCGGCCACGTGCGGATAGAACAGTTGCCCGTTAAGCGAGCCCGAGACCCGCTGCACCAGCAGCGCCATCTGCTCGTCACTTTCCAGCAGTCCGCGCTGGGCGCGGTAGCGCAGGGCCTTCTCGCTCATGGTGGAGGCGTAGATGGTGCGCACGGCCGACATGAAATCTTCCAGCCGCTTGTCGCGCGAGCCTTGGTTGACGCAGAAGACGCTCTCGTACTTTCCGGCGAAGGCGTTGCCGAAGCTGTCTTCCTGCAGGCTGCTGGAGCGGACGATGATGGGGCTTTGGCCGAAGTAGTCGAGCATGTCGCTGAACTGCTTCTGCGTCTCAGGTCCGAAGCTGCCGCGGATGATGCTCTGCCGGGCGCGTTCGGCGCCGTCGAGGAAAGTCTGCGGGTCTCTCTGCCGCTGGCGGATCCACCAGATGCCGTTGCGCACCAGGAAGGTGTAGAACACGTCCGAGCCGATGTAGAACGAATCGTGCGGTTCCAGAAGCGCCGCCAGGTGCGGCGTCGAGCGGCGCAGCACCGCCCGGGCGATCAGCATGCCCACGCTCTTGCCGCCGATGAGCCCCGTGCCCAGCATGCGCCCGCCCAGGCGGATGATCTCGGCCAGCGTCATGTATTTGTCGACCAGGTCGAACAGCCGGTCGTTGCGCGTGACCATCATGTAGACCAGGCGGCGGAATATCTCGCGCTCTCGCTCGGGCGGGGCCTCGCCCTTGGCGACGGCTTCCATCGTCTCGGCCGCCTCGCGAAAGCTGCGACCCCACAGTCCGCTGCCCTCGGCCGACGACGCCAGGCGCCGCCAGGGCACGGAGGTGAGGATCTCCGAGATCACGGCACTTTGTGTCACCGGTAGAAAATCGTCGCCGTGCCAGACGTGCAGAAAGTACATCGTCGGCGAGAACCGCTGCTGCACCTTCTGGGGGTGAATGTACAGTTCGCCGTTGTGGCGGTAGACGTTGATGACGACCTGCGCCGTCTCGGCGATGGTGGCCGTCGTCTCGGCGGCGTGGCAGTTGCGCAGGAGGCCGAAGTATGCGATGGCCTCGACGTCGTAGAGGTACGGGCACGTCAGCAGGAAGAAGTTGCCCAGCATCTGGTCGCTGTACCAGTCGGCGGCAAGGTCCGACAGGCAGTCGAAGATGAAGTACGAGCCGCGGCCGTGCTGCTCGACGACGCGGTGGATCGCCGCCAGGAACGCCTCGAAGCCTTCCTCGGGCTTGAGTTCGTAGACGTCGGCCCCGGCGTCGTCGCCCAGAAGGGGGGGGTGCTTGGCGAAGCGGAAGTAGATGAGCTTTCGCCCGCTGCGATGGGAGGCTTGGCAGCAGGGGGCAATGAACGGGCGGTAGTTCTCGACGGTATCGACGTGGAAGACGATGTTGTCGCCGGGGATCAGTCCACCCAGCACTTTGTCGAAGCCGGGAAGTCCCGTTCCGAGATTCGCATCGGTCTGCGGCATGCGTTTGACTCCAGAGACTCAGTGTATCACGTGGCGGAAGGCAAGAAATTCCAAAATACAAAACACAAATCACAGACAAACTTCAAAGGGGCAAGAAAGGCAAACCTCAAGAGTGAAACCAAAAGCGCGGGGTCTTCGTTTGTGGTTTTGCTGCTTGTTGTTTGTCTTCTTGTTTGGGCTTTGTAGTTTGCGATTTTCCGATTCATGCACGGGCGAGACGCCTGTGCTACGAAAGACACCCCTTGCCCGCGTGGCGGACAAGGGGTGTCGGTGGTTCTGACGCGCCTTGCGGCGGCGGGCTTAAACGACGCCCTGGGCCATCATGGCGTTGGCGACTTTGACGAACCCGGCGATGTTGGCGCCGGCGACGAGGTCGCCCTTCTTGCCGTAGGCCTCGGCGGCCGCGATGCATTGATCGTACACGGCGTCCATGATCATCTTGAGGCGGTGGTCCACTTCCTCGAACGTCCAGTTCAGGCGCATCGAGTTCTGCGACATTTCCAGGGCGCTGGTGGCCACACCGCCGGCATTGGCGGCCTTGGCCGGGGCGAACGACACGCCGGACTTCTGGAAGATCTCGACCGCTTCGGGCGTCGAGGGCATGTTGGCGCCTTCGCCGACGGCGATGACCTTGTTCTTCACCAGGGCCTTGGCGGCGTCGGCGTCGATCTCGTTCTGGGTGGCCGAGGGCAGGGCGATGTCGCAGGGCACGGTCCAGATGCCCGTCCAGCTATTGGTGTACTGGGCGGTCTTGTGCTCGGCGGTGTAGTCCTTGATGCGGCCTCGCTCGACTTCCTTGATCCGCTGCACGGTGGCCAGCTTGATGCCGCCCTCGTCGACGATGTAGCCATTGCTGTCGCTCATCGCCACGACGGTGGCGCCGAGCTGCTGAACCTTCTGGGCGGCGTAGATCGCCACGTTGCCGCTGCCGGAGATCGTGACCTTCTTGCCCTTCCAGTCGGTCTTGCGGTCCTGCAGCATGCGGCTGACCAGGTACACCAGGCCGTAGCCGGTGGCTTCGGTCCGCACCAGGGAGCCGCCCCAGCCGATGCCCTTGCCCGTCAACACGCCGGTGAAGCTGTTGGTGAGCTTCTTGTACTGGCCGAACATGTATCCGACCTCGCGGCCGCCGACGCCGATGTC
>JAJFVE010000199.1 GCA_021371965.1 Planctomycetaceae bacterium | reverse complement strand
GTCGATCGTCACGCCGAACCGCGCGCTGGCGACCTGCTTGATGGCGCAGTTGCGGCTGTCGCCGTTGGGCTCGGGCGTGTAGCGCTTGGGGTCTTCGCCGCCCTCGCCGGTGTTGCTCATGGCGCCCAGGCGGTTCATCGCAACGGCCATGCACTCGTGGGCCTCTTTGCTGATGGACCCGTGCGACATCGCCCCGGTGCAGAAGCGTTTGACGATCTCGGCGGCCGGCTCGACTTCTTCCAGCGGCACGGGCGAGGCGTTTTTGAAGTCGAACAGCCCGCGCAGCGTGCAGAGGCACTTGCTCTGGTCGTTGATCCCGCGGGCGTAGTCGTCGTAGGCCTTGGCGTCGTCGGCGATCACCGCGTGCTGGAGGCGGCTGACCGAGTGCGGGTTCCACAGGTGCTGCTCGCCGTCCTTGCGGAAGTGGTACTCGCCGCCATATTCCAGCGGCAACTCGGCCGGGGCGGCCGGCTCGTACGCCTTGTTGTGCCGCCGCAGCGTTTCAGCGGCGATCTCGCCCAGCCCCACCCCGCCGATGCGCGAGGCCGTGCCGGTGAAATACTCCTCGACCACGTCTTTGGCCAGGCCGATGGCCTCGAAGAGCTGCGCCGAGCGGTAGCTGCGCAGCGTCGAGATGCCCATCTTCGAGATCGTCTTGAGGATGCCCTTCTTGATCGCGGCGATGTAGTTGTCGACGATCTGGACCGGCTCGATGTCCTCGCCCAGTTCGCCGCGGTGGCGCATGTAGTTCAGCGCCTCGAAGGCCAGGTGCGGGTTGATTGCGTTGGCGCCGTAGCCGCACAGCAGGCAGAAGTGCGCCACCTCGCGCGGCTCGCAGCTTTCGACAATCAAGCCCGCCTCGCCGCGGAGCTTGCGCCGCAGCAGGCCCTGGTGGACGGCCGAGGTCGCCAGCAGGATCGGGATCGGCGCGCGGCGCGCGGTCGTCTCGCGGTCGGAGATGATCAGCAGGCTGGCGCCGAGGCGGATTTCCTCCTCGGCGGCCTCGATCAGATCGTCCAGCCCGCGCCGCAGCGCGGCGGCCGGGTCGGTATTGTCGGCGTCGAAGTGCGCGTAGATCGTGGCGACCTTGAAGTCGGCCCGCTTGACGGTGCGCAGGCGCCGCATGTCTTCGTTGGTCAGGATCGGGTGGGGCAGCTTGAGCTGGCAGCAGTGCTCGGGCGTTTCCTCCAGCAGGTTGCGGCGCTTGCCGGTGTAGAGCATCAGGCTCATCACCAGGCCTTCGCGCAGCGGGTCGATCGGCGGGTTGGTCACCTGCGCGAAGAGCTGCTTGAAGTACGCAAAGAGGCTCTTGGGCTGGTTCGACAGCACCGCCAGCGGCGTGTCGGTGCCCATCGAGCCGATGGGCTCCTGCCCGTTGACGGCCATCGGCGTGAGCACCATGCGGAGCTCTTCGCGCGTGTAGCCGAAGGCCTTCATCGCGCGGACGAGCTGGTCCATGTCGGCCGGCTCGGACTGCGCGGCGTCGAAGAGGCCTCGCAGCTCGATGCGATTGTCGTCGAGCCAGCGGCGGTAGGGCTTGCTGCGGGCGATCTTGCTCTTGATCTCGTTGTCGGTGACGATGCGCCCTTCCTGCGTGTCGACCAGGAACATGCGCCCCGGCTGCAGGCGGCCTTTGGTCTGGATCTTCTCGGGCGGAAAGTCGATCACGCCGGTCTCGCTGGCCAGCACCACCAGCCCGTCGGTCGTCACGACGTAGCGGCAAGGGCGCAGGCCGTTGCGGTCGAGCGTGCCGCCGACGACGCGGCCGTCGGTGAAGACCATCGCCGCCGGACCGTCCCAGGGCTCCATGATGGCCGAGTGGAACTCGTAGAACGCCCGCTTATCGGTGCTGATGTGATACCGCGCGCCGAAGGCCTCTGGGATCATCATCATCATGGCGTGGGGCAGCGGCCGACCGGCGCGGGTGAGCATCTCCAGGACGTTGTCGAACTGGGCCGAATCGCTGCCGCCTTCGGCCAGCACGGGCACCAGGTCGCTCAGGTCGTCGCCCAGCAGCGGCGAGGACATCTTCATTTCGCGGGCGCGCATGTGGTTGCGGTTGCCCGAGAGGGTGTTGATCTCGCCGTTGTGCGCCAGGCAGCGGAAGGGCTGGGCCAGAGTCCAGCTCGGGAAGGTGTTGGTGCTGTAGCGCTGGTGGACGATGGCCAGGGCGGTGGTCATGGCCGGCTCGGCCAGGTCCGGGTAGTACGCGAAGAGCTGGTGGGCCATGAACATGCCCTTGTAGACCAGCGTCTGTGCGGAGAAGGAGCAGATGTAAAACACGCTGTCGGCCCCGAACCGCTCGCGCGTGAGGCGCTCAATCCGCTTGCGGGCCATGAAGCACTTGCGCTCGAGGGCCTCGCCCTCCAGCCCGGCCGTGCTGGTGAAGAACTGCCGCACGCCCGGCTCGCTGGAGCGGGCAATCTGGCCAAGGCAGCTATTGTCGGTTGGAACCGTCCGCCAGCCCAACAGCTTGAGCCCGTAATGCGCCAGGCCGTCAGCGACGATCTTTTCCCACACGGCGTTGGAGTCGCCGCTGTCGCGCGAAACGAACGCCATGCCGACCGCCCAGGCGTTGTCGCGAGGCAGCGCCACGCCGGCCGCAGCCGCTGCCTTGTGCAGAAACTCGCGCGGCACCTGGATGAGAATTCCCGCACCGTCGCCGGTGACTTCGTCGCTGCCGGCCGCCCCGCGATGATGCAGATTCAGGAGGATCTGCTTGCCGTAATCGATAATGGCATGCTCGCGGCGGCCGTTGATGTTCACCACGGCGCCGATACCGCAGGAGTCATGCTCGTTAGCAGGGTCGTAAAGCCCCTGCGCTTTTACAGGCCTGTACATCGTTTGCCGAACCATCCTTTCCATCCGTACGCTGGCACGTTGCCTGCGGGTCGGGCCGGGTCGCCTATTGTACCGGCTTTGCCCGAAACGCAAACACCCGTTGCACCAGCATACGAAATCGTCTGCCCGCGAATTTCGTCGCCGTGTCTTCCGCTCAACTGTCGTAATACATGTGGAACTCGTGGGGGTGTGGCCGCAGCGCCATCGGGGCGATCTCCTTCTCGCGCTTCCACGTGATCCACGCCTCGATCAGGTCCTTGCTGAAAACCTTGCCCTTGAGCAGGAAGGCGTGATCCTTTTCCAGCGCCGCGATGGACTCGTTCAGCGAGCCGGGCACCTTTGGGATCGTGTCGAGCTCTTTCTTGCTCAATTCGTAGATGTTCTTATCCAGCGGTTCGCCGGGGTCGATCTTGTTCTGGATCCCGTCGATTACGGCCATCAGCATCGCCGACCAAGCGAGGTACCCGTTGGCCGTCGGATCGGGGCAGCGGAACTCCAGCCGCTTGGCCTTGGGGTTCTTGGAGTACATCGGGATCCGCAGCGACGCCGAGCGGTTGCGAGCCGACATCACCAGGTTCACCGGCGCCTCGAAGCCCGGAACCAGGCGGCGGTACGAGTTGGTCGTCGGGGCCGCGATCGCCAGCAGCGCCGGCGCGTGTCGCAGCAGCCCGCCGGCCGCATACAGCGCCATGTCCGACAGGCCGGCGTACTTCTTGCCGGCAAAGAGCGGCTTGCCGCCCTTCCAGATCGAGATGTGCGTGTGCATGCCGCTGCCATTGTCTTCGAAGATCGGCTTGGGCATGAACGTGACGGTCTTGCCGTGGCGCTTGGCCACGTTCTTGATGATGTACTTGTACCACATGAACTGATCGCACATCTTGGTGAGCTCTTCGAACTTCATGTCGATTTCGCTCTGGCCGGCCGTGGCGACCTCGTGATGATGGGCCTCGACCTTGATGCCCACCTTCATCAGCTCGTGCACCATCTCGCCGCGCAGGTCGGAGAAGGTGTCGGTCGGGCTGACGGGGAAGTACCCGCCCTTGAAACTGGGCTTGTAGCCGAGGTTGGGCTCCTCAAACCGCGCCGTGTTCCACGCGCCTTCGGCCGAGTCGATCTGGTAGTACCCGGTGTGCTGGTTCTGCTCGTAGCGCACTTCGTCGAAGATGAAGAACTCGGCCTCGGGGCCCAGAAAGCAGGTGTCGCCGATGCCGGTTTCCTTCAGCCACGCCGCCGCCCGCTTGGCCACGTGCCGCGGGTCGCGCGAGTAATCTTCGCGCGTCTCGGGGTCTACGATATTGGCGATCACGCTGACGGTAGGCCGCGAGAAGAACGGGTCGAGCACGGCCGTGTTGGGGTCGCAGACGGCCATCATGTCCGACTTGTGGATCTCCTGCCAGCCGCGGATGGATGAGCCGTCGAACCCGAGGCCTTCATCGAAGACGCTCTCGTTGATGGTGGCAATGGGATACGAACAGTGCTGCCACGTGCCGAGCATGTCGACGAACTTCAGGTCCATCATCTCGGCCTTGTTCTTCTTGGCGAACTCGAAAAACTCTTTAGGGGTCATCGCGCCGCTCCTCTTGGTGGCCACGGGTCCAGGTTATAGTCGCTGAGGTCGCCCAGGACGCTGAGGGAAGAGATTCTTGTTTCTTACCTTTTCTTCCACAGCGTCCAGGGCAGCGGCTAAACAAAAAGCCGGGGAGGACTGTCGAATCCGCCGCAGGCGGCCTGTCGGCCCAGCGCCGCGGTAATTCGACAGCCCCCCAGCCCAACGCACTGCATCGTCCGCCGCCAGCTCAATCTGCACAATTCGCTGACTGCGGAAACACCGATACCCTGCTTCTAATGAAGCACGAGACATGCCAGATGGACACACTTTTTGTAACTGCATATATAGACATTTATTATACCCATCGATGGCAGACATGCAAGTGCTAAATTCGCGACATATTTGTCTTATATCTTGTGTAGTCGTTACAATAGTGTATGAAAAGATCGTGTTAGCGGTCGGTCCCGTGGGGCCTGAGCTACCCCAGCAGATCGCGATACTCTTCTTCCAGCCCAGCGCTGGTGGCGATCAGGCGAGGGAACCGCTCGTCGGTCGGGGCGATGCCGAAGTAATTGTCGTGCTCGTTGAGCAGCCACTGCTGGCGGGGCATTGTCAGATGCAGGCGGTAGGGGCGGCGCACGTTATAGATCACGTTGCCGACGATCTCCATGCCGGCGGATCCTTCGTCCAGGTACAGGCCGCCGGGCCCGCCGCGACCGGCGCCGTTGTCGTGCACGTGGTTCTCGCGGATGACCGCTCCGATCTGCAGACCCAGCGTGTAAATGCCGCCGCCATCGTTGAGCGAGCTGAGCACGTGATGCACGTGGTTATGCTCGACGAGCGTGTCGCGGCAGGTCGTCGGTTTGTCGAATCGCCGGTAGCACCCATCGCGGTAGAACTTGGGCTTGTCGGGCTCGGTCCACGGGTCGTAGTACCCCCAGCCCCAGCCGACCGAGATGCCCGTGTAGCCCACGTCTGATATCTCATTGTGCGTGATTACCGTGCCGGCTGCATACCCGACGAAGATCCCGATGCTGCCCTTGAACTCCGTCCCGATGGCGACGAGCCGACAATTGTCGATGATGTTGCCCGACACGATCGTGCGTGGATCGTCGGGGTGTGCGTCGCTCACCTGTACGTCGCCGATCTGGATCGCCCCGGCCGCGGTCTGCGTGAACAGGCACCCGCGCACGACGTTGCCCTGCGAGCCGTTCTGGATGTCCATCGCCCCGGCCCCCATGTGCGAAAACGTGCAGCGATGGAAGCACACGTTGTGGGCCGCGTCGAGCACCACGCCCCCGGGCGTCTTGAGGTACGACGTATGGTCAACGTCCACCGCCGGATTCTTGAGGAAGTTCGCTTGGATCTCCGCATGCCCCAGCGTCCGCGGCCGCAGGAACGTCGTGTACGAAAACGTCAGCCCCTCAAAGCGAATGTTGCGCACCGGCTCTTCGAGTTTGCCGCGAACCTCCAGCAGCGTCTCCAGGACCGGCACGATGACGACGGCCGACGCCATGTCCTCGCCTTCCAGCGGCGTGTAATACAGCACGCCCTTGCTGCGGTCGTGATACCACTGGCCGGGGGTCCCCAGCAGTTCGTAGGCGTTCTGGATGAAGTCCGGCCCGTCGATATGCATCCCGTCCTTGATCTGCGCGTCGCGAAAGGCCGGCGTCTTCATCTTCACGAAAGCCCGCGATCCATCGGTGGTGACCTTCTCCACCGGCAGGATCACCCGCGTCCAGACCACGTCGTAGACGAACTCGATGTCCCACGGGTTTCGCCACTGGCTCATCTGCGAAAACGCTGCCGTGGTGTAGCCTTCGTACACCGGCGTCTCGTTGCCGTTGGAGATGGCCGTCTCGATCTGGTTTTGGAAGACGAAGTCGGCCTCGGCGCCGTCTTGGCTGCGCGGATTCAGGTTCGCCCCGCGCGCCATCGCGGCCGCGCGGCCGTTGACGTAGAGTTGGCGCGTGGAGGGCAGGTCCGGCACGGCCGCCGCCCAAAGATTGCTGATTGCGGGATGGGCAACCTTCTTCCATCCGCCGATGGTTCGCCCGCCGGAGAGCACCGGCCTGGCGCCGGCCGCGGCACGATAGATCACGCTGTGTCCGTTGCCGCCGTCGCGCGCATCCAGGCGGACCGTGCTGTCGAGCACGTATGTGCCGCCGGCCAACTCGACGACGATGTCGCTGCGCATGCCGCCGGTCAGTTCGCGCACGGCCGTGGCCGCACGATGAATCGTCGCGAATGCCTGCCGGGGCGAACGCCCGTCGTTGCTGTCGCAGCCGCCGGGGCTCACATAGAACGCTGCCGTCTTTGCTCTGTTGCTCATGACGACGAGGATAGTCCAATGGACCCGCCGCGTATACTTCTTTAGGAGGGAACGAACATGATCGCTTCAACGCGCGGGAGAATGTTCCTGGGGATCGCCTTGGTGCTGCCTCTTGCGGCCGCTTGCAGCAGCCAGTCCACGCCGTCACCGACGACGCAGCCGGCGATTGACGAGTCTCACACCACCATCGGGCTGATCAACACCATGCCCAACTCGTACGTCGGCCGCACCGTCACGGTCATGGGTTCGGTGAAGTACATTTACACGCCGCGGATGCTGCTGCTGACCGATCCGACCGACATGGATATTCTCGTGCTCGTCGATGTCGACAGCCCGGTTCCGAATGTGGCCGTGAACGACAAGGTGCAGACCACCGGCAACGTCAGCATTTTCGGCGTGGATATGTCGCCCAGTTCCGGCGTCGGCCTTGGCGGCACACAGCGGATGTCGGACCAGTTCTACAACCGCTGGGTCGACCGCCCGGTGATCGTGGCCGTCCAGGTAGCCCCGGTCGGCCTGACCGGTCCGTGAGGACGAATGACAATCCGTAGCGGCTGCCGGTAATGCTGCCGGTTACCTGTCTTTTGCGCGTTTCTTGTAGTAGTCGCGATCCTTCTCGACCTGCTCGCGCGTGCGCTTCATGGCGCTTTTCTGACTTTCGAGGGAGTTCACCGCCGCCTCGGCGCCGCGGCGGCCCTGTTCCAGGCGCCCCAGCGACGCACGAAGCTGAGAGTTCTCTCTCGCCAGCGAGGCCATGGATTGGCCGCTGTCGACCGGTGGGGCGCTCTGGTACACCGCCGGCGCCGGCTCGGGCCTGCGAACGGTCACGTCCGCGCAGCCCGCAGCCAGCAGCATCCCCGCCAGGACTGTGATACGGGTTATGGTGTTCATGATCGGCCCTCCGCAATGCGGCGGTAGCGGTCCCGCTCGACGGCGGCCTTGTCGATGTCGGCCTGGATCTTGCCCAGGTCCTTTTGCAGCGAGTCCTGCTTTCGCTGGAGCCGGGCGATGTCGTCCTGCAGCCAAGCCACGCGCTGGCGAAGCTGCTGGTTCTCGCGCAGCAGGTCGCCGCGGTCGCCGGGAACCGCCGATGGGATCACCCCCGACGGCGTTGGCGGCGGCGGAGAGGAGTAGGGCACCTCGGGCACGGTTACGTCGGCTTTGAAGCAACCGCCGCAGACCAGCGCCCCCAGGCACAGCAGGATCAGGGCCGGACACTTCCACATGATCGACGCTCCCTTCGGCCGCACGTGCGGGCGCGGCTGACGAACAGTATATCGCCGGTGTTGGGCGCATTCAATCGCCACCGCGGGCGATACAATGTGCCGCGTTCTTTCACCAAAGGAGAATCGATGAAGCATTACCGCTGGCAGATCGCCCTGGCCGCGGCGCTGATCGCCGCCTCGGCATTGATGTATCTGGTGCACTGGCTGATATTCCGCGACGCGCACCACATCTTTCTCTACGTTGTTGGCGACATCGCATTCCTGCCCATCGAGGTGCTGCTGGTGACGCTCGTGCTGCACCAGTTGCTCCAGCGCCACGAAAGACACGAGCGCTTCAGCAAGCTCAACATGGTGGTCGGAGCGTTCTTCAGCGAAGTGGGAAAAGGCCTCATTCGCGCATTGACCGCCTGCGACGCCGGTATCGAGACGACGCGGCGGCACCTGGCGGTTGATGATAGCTGGACAGCGCGGCAGTTTGCAGCCGCCTGCAAGCACCTGCGGCATGCCCAGCCGCAGATGGAGGTCGATCCGGCAACGCTGACGACCATCATGAACCTGCTGTTGGCCAAGCGAGAGTTCCTGCTGCGCCTGCTGGAGAATCCCAACCTGCTCGAGCACCAGCGCGTGACCGACCTGCTCTGGGCGGTTTTCCACCTGACCGAGGAACTCATGCAGCGGACCGACCTGACGGCCTCGCCGGCGTCGGACTTGGCCCATCTGGCCGGCGACGTCCGCCGCGTCTACATGAGCCTGCTGGGTGAGTGGATCCTCTACATGGCCCATCTCAAGAAAGAATACCCCTACCTTTTCTCGCTGGCGCTGCGGACCAACCCGCTGAATCCTCAGGCCTCTGCCGTGGTGGGGTGAGAGCGTCCCGAAGGGACGGCCAGAGCCTAGCCGGGGGCAAGCCCTGAGCGAGCGGAGCGAGATAAAGGGCGCAGTCCCCCGGAACAGTTCGTTTTTCAGTCCCGCCGCGAAGGGGCGGGCAGGTTGGGGCGTGAAGGATCCCGCCGCCCCGTCGGGGCGGCCTTTATGGGGAGACCGCACCGAGGGCAGCGCTGCGCTTGCCCCCGGCTAGGTTCCGAGCGTCCCTGCGGGACGCAGTGCAGGAGGGTTGCCGCCTTGGATGGATCCTTTATCTTGTCGCCACCTCGCGCGCCAGGCGGTAGGCCGTATCGTAGGCCAATTCGAGTTCCTCGCCGCTGCAGTGGTTCTGCACGAAGTGCGTGGTGCAGAACAGCAGCCCGCCGTCGGCGAACATCCGCATCACGCGCTCGATCTCGCTGACGAGAAAGTCCAGCTTGCCAAATCCGATCGTCGTCTGCACGTCCAGCCCGCCCATAACGGTCAGGCGCTTAGCGTACTTGTCCTTAAACATCTTCAGCGACATGCCCGCCGACTCCTGCCACGGATGCACCACGTCGTAACCCAGCTCGATCACGCCTTCGATCACTTCGTTGAAGTTGCCGTCGCAGTGCAGGCTCATGAATCCGCCGCGGGCCTTGACGGCGTCGCAGGTGATCTTGTGGTAGGGGAAGATCAGCTCTCGCCACGTGCGCGGCGAGAACAGCAAGCTGCGCTCCGAGCCCCAGTCGTCGCTGACGTGGATCATGTCCACGCCCAGGTCCAGGCAGTTCATCGCGAAGGCCTTGTTCCACGCCGCTTGGCGGGCGTACACGTCTTTGATGTCGTCGGGATATAGCGCCAGGTACGCCAAGTGGTTCTCGATTCCGAAGATGCCATTGAGGGCCTCGAACAGCCCCGGCGTCTGGATGTACGTGAACCGCCCGTATTTGTCCCTGTGATGCGCAATGCCCTGTTTCACGCCTTCGTAGGCCGCCATGTCGTTGGGGTCCAGCGTCGGCACGTCGCGCAGGTCGGCCGGCTCGATGGGGCGCTTGAGCTCGGCGCCGAGCTTCTGCAGGTGCTCTCCCGACCACGTGCCTGGCCCGCCGAAGAGGTGAGCGTAGTCGAACTCGTACTTGGACTCGAAGGCCTCCAGCGAGCCCCAGCGGGCGTTGATCTTTTCGGGCAGATTCCAGCCCACCCAGCCGTACAGCGGGATGCGGTCGGGCTTGCGGTGCTTGATGACTTCAATAACTCGTTCACGCGAAAGCATGGATTCTCCTATCGAAATCGTTCCGGCCGCATTGGATAGCGGCCCCAGTCGTTGACCAGGCGTTTCATTTCCAGCACGTTGGCGGCCTTGGCGCCTACGGCGATGGAGTGCGTCGAGCCCATGACGAACCCGCCGCCGGGTGCGGCGTTGGCGAAGGCGTGGGCCGCGTCGGCTCGGATGTCCTCGAGGCCGCCGGCGATGATGTGCTCATGCCAGATCCCGCCCCAGAGGCACAGGCGGTCGCCTACGCGCTGCTTGAGGGCGGCAATATCCATCCCCGCGCTAGCCTGAATGCCCTCGTACGCGTCGTATGTGTCGGCCAGTTCGTCGATGATCGGCCAGACGTGCCCGCAGCAGTGCTTGAGCACGTGCAGGCCCGCCGCGTGGGCGGCCGCCACGTGTGCCCGGTGCACCGGCAGGACCATGTCGCGATAGATCGCCGGGCTGGCCATGAGGCTGGTGCTGGAGCCCAGGTCGCCGCAGGGCATGATACCGTCGACGCCCAGCTTGGCGAAGAGCTTGACCTCGCGCGTCAGGTGGAGCTGGCGAAGCTCGCAGATCTTGCGGCAAATTTCCGGCTGGAGGATCAGGTTCATCCAGCCTTCTTCTTCGTTGGCGCCGAACGTCGGCCATTCCAGGTCGCCGCAGAGCAGCACGATGTAGTGCGTGGGCTTCATCTCCGCCACGGCTGAGCGCACCCAGTCCCAGCACGAATCGCTCGGGTCGCCGATGGCGTTGGGATCGAACTGGTCGATCTGCCGCTGCAGGCCTTCTAGGGTCGGCGGTTGCCAGGCAGTGTTGGGCTTGATCTTCCAGGGCCTCAGGTCGTGCGTGGTGGCCGAGATGCGATAGAGGTTGCCGCCGTCGTCTTCAAAGGTCTCGCTGTCGATCCGCCGCAGCGGCTGGGGCGCGTAGCCCTTGGGGGCCATCATGCCGACGGCGTAGATGTCCATGTCCAGCGCGCGGATGAGCTCAGCCCCGTCGCGGATGTAGCTGGCGACGACGTCGTCGCGCCGGCCGTCCCAGTACGCTTGGGTCTCTCTGAACTTGGAGTGGACCAGCGTCTCGCGGCCGAGGATGTCCTCGTACACGTTGTAGTCGATAAAGTGCTCGCCCCAGGGAATGCGGTCGCCTTCCCGGTGCTCCAAAGCCGCCAGTACTCGTTCGCGTGGTAGCATGGGCGGTACTGTACCCTCGCGGCCGGCCGTGGCAATTGGAAATTGGAAATCGCAAATTGGAAATGGCCGGGGGTTTTGCTACGATTCCGCCTCCACGAAAGGAATCACGATGGCTGCACACAAAGTTGCATTGATTATGGGCGACGGGGTTGGTCCGGAGCTGGCGGCGGCCGCTCGCAAGTGCGTCGACGCCGCGCTGGCCAAGACCGCCGGCGCCGGGACGATCGCCTGGACCGTCTGCCAGGCCGGCGTCGATATCATGGCCACGGCCGGAACGCCCATGCCGGCCGAGACCATCGACGCCGTGCGTGCCAGCGACGCGACGCTCAAGGCCCCGATCACCACGCCCATCGGCACGGGCTTTCGCTCCGTCAACGTGCTGCTGCGCCAGACACTGGATCTCTACGCCTGCGTTCGCCCGTGCAAGAGCTACAAAGGCGTCCGCAGCCGCTACGAAAATATCGACCTGGTTCTCGTGCGCGAGAACTGCGAAGACCTCTACGCGGGCGTCGAGTTCGAGCGCGGCCTGCCCGCCACGGCCGAGCTGATCGACCAGATCAACCGCCTGGCGTCCGATCGCAAGATCAAGACCGGCAAGGACTCAACCGGCATCTCGATCAAGCCCATCAGCGTCGAGAACACGCGGCGGATCGTGAAGTACGCCTTTGATTACGCCCGCGCCAACGGCCGCAGGAAAGTTACGGCCATCCACAAGGCCAACATCATGAAGTATACCGACGGGCTATTCAAAGCCGTCGCCGAAGAAGTGGCCGCGGGATACTCCGACGTGCAGTTCGACCAGTGCCTGGTCGACAACATGTGCATGCAGCTTGTGCAGAAGCCCGAGCTGTACGACGTGCTCGTGCTGCCCAACCTCTACGGCGACATCCTGTCGGACCTGTGCGCCGGCCTGGTGGGCGGCCTGGGCGTGGCGCCCGGGGCCAATATCGGCAAGACCAGCGCGGTCTTCGAGGCCACGCACGGCTCGGCCCCCAAGTACAAGGGGCTCAACAAGGTCAACCCCACGGCGCTGATTCTCTCAGGCATGCTGATGCTGCGGCACCTGGGCGAAAAGGCCGCCGCCGAGCGGCTGGAGAAAGCCACCGCGGCAGTCATCGCCGAGGGCAAGAACGTCACCTACGACATGAAGCCCCAGCGCACCGACCCGACGGCGGTAGGCACCAGCGAAATGGCAGACGCCATCGTCGCGGCGATGAAATAAAGTTCGTAGTGACGCCGTAAGGCGTTTCTTATCTTTGCCGCTTGCGGCTTCGCGCTGTCTCGCTTACAGAACAACCGCGAAGCCGCAAGCGGCAAGAATGTGCATCCCAATCCCATCCTGGTGTATAATGCGCCAGCGAGGACGGATTATGGCAAAGAACAACCACAAGTCGAACGACTTCGCTGCCCAGGCCGACGCGCCCGCGCCAGGCTTCTTCGCCGAGTTCCTGGACTTCCTCCTGCACAACAAGAAATGGTGGCTCGCTCCGATCATCATCGTGCTGCTGCTGGTAGCGCTGCTGATCGTCATCAGCAGCTCATCCGCCGTCGCGCCGTTCATCTATACGCTGTTTTAATCTCTTAAGTAGCTGCTGAGGTCGCTCAGGACGCTGAGGCGAAGAAGGTGGCAGGAATGGATGAGCTCAAAGCTATTCTGGAAACCCTCTTTACTGTAAGTCGCGTACGAGATGAGTTGAAGCCATGGCGTCTCTCCCCTTGGTACGTACGCCCGCCTATCCGTGAGGAGCCGGGATTTATTGCGACACTTGATCCTCCAATAGAGACCATGCCCGATCATGAATTGATCCGTCACGACATCGACATGCAAATGTCAACACTGGACGGATTCTCGCCTTTACCTCAGCCAACTCTCTACCGGCAAGGTAAGAACGGCCAACTGGAAATATTCATTCGCGGGCAGACCTCATCCTGCCTTCCAGTCGGATCGCGTGTCCGGTTCGTTCGCCGTCGCAGCACCACCACTTCTGTCGGTATCTGATATTCCGTAGCTATTCTTTCAACGCCAGCGCTCCGGTGGGGCAGGCTTCGACGCAGGCTTGTGCCGCTTTTGTCAGCGCGTCGCTCAGGGGCTTGTCGAAGGGGACAACGATTTCTACGTTGAACCCGCGGCCGGTGATGGCCAGGCCCAGTTTCTCGCCGGCCGCTCGGCAGATCGATTCGCACAGGCCGCACTTGATGCACTTGCCCGCTTCGAAGATGACGCTGGCGTGGCGAAGGTCCTGCGTGAAGGGCGGGCGGGGCAGGTGGTAGCGATTGACGGCCGCGTCGAGGGCGGCCGATGCGTCGCGCAGGCGGCAGTGGTCGGCTTTGCGGCAGTCGCAGTGCATGCAGCGGGCGGCTTCGGCGGCGGCTTGTTCGTCGGTCAGGACGCTGCGGTCGCCGGTGTCGGTCCATCGCTTGGCGGGGCTGGCCGTTTGCATGAAGACCTTCACGTCTTCTTCGGTCGGCCGGCCCATGCGGGTCGAGAACGGTTTATCGAGGCCGTTGACGTCGCGTCCGTTGAGGAACTGATCCACGCGCGAGGCGGCGTCTTTTCCGTCGGCAGCGGCCCGCAGAGCGGACATTCCAGGTCGATGCGAGGCCCCGGCTCGGAAGATGTTGGGCGCCACGGCGTTGTTGCTGAAGGACTCGCCCGCGGCCACAACCACGGCGTCATATTCACCGCCCAGTGTTTCCAGAGGCCGCTGTGGTCCGATGGCGGCCTTCATCTCGAAGACTACACCCATCTTCGCGATGACGCCGATCTCCTTGGCCATCACGTGCGGACAGAGCAGGTCCTCGGGCACGCCGCGAAGCTTGCCGCCGGGCCAGTCGCCGCGGTCCAGAATCGTGCAGGCGTGGCCGGCGCGCTGCAGGAAATATGCTGCCGACAGCCCCGCTACGCCGGCGCCGATGACGGCCACGCGTTTGCCCGAGGCCGGCGCGCATTGCGGGACGCGCGGACCGGCGGCCAGATTCGCGTCGGCCACGTGGCGTTCGATGGCCCCGATGGCGACGGCATCATCTTGATACATGCGGCGGCACGCCTTCTCGGCGGCCTCATCCTCGACCCGCGTCAGGCACGCCGGCAGCGCCACCTCGGCTGTGAGAGTCTTGATAGCCGCGTTCATATCGCCCGCCATCACCTGTCGCAGCATCTGCGGGATGTGCACGCGGTGCGCGCTGGCAAGCTGGCACGGGGCCAGGCAGTCGCCCAGGTGCTCGGCCAGCAGCAGTTCCAACGCCGTGCGGCGTGCGTCGAGCACCTCGGCCGTCTGGCTCTGCACGCGCATGCCCTCGACGGCCGGCGTCGCGCACGAGGGCAGCATTCGCGACATGCCCTCGACCTTCACCAGGCAGACCATGCACGACGTCTGCGGCGTGCAGCCGCCCCAGTGGCATAATGTGGGGATCTCGATCCCCAGCGCGCGTGCAGCGTCAAGCAGCGTCGCGCCGCTTTCGACCGAGACTTCCTGGTTGTCGATGGTCAATCTGATCATTGTTCACCGCAAAGGACGCAAAGAGCGCAAAGGGGCAGGAGAAAAAGGAAACCCAAGCCTGCTCTTTCTTTGTTCAGTGTCTTTCACTCTTTGCGTCCTTTGCGACCTTTGCGGTTAATGCACCTGGACTGCGCCGACGGGGCAGACGCCCTTGCAGGTCCCGCAGCGGATGCACTTTTCCTTGTCGATCTCGTGGCGGCGGTACGGCTGAGCCTCGATCGCGCCGACCGGGCAGTGCTGGGCGCAGCGCGTGCAGCCGATGCACTTGTCGTTGATCGCGTAGGCGATCAGGGCCTTGCACACCCCGGCGGGGCAGCGGCCTGCAACGTGGGCTTCGTACTCGTGACGGAAGTACCGCAGCGTCGTCAGCACGGGGTTGGGGGCGGTGCCGCCCAGGGCGCAGAGGCTGCCGGCCTTGACCTGGTAGGCCAGTTCCTCCAGTCGCACCAGGTCGGCGGCGACGGCACGGCCTTGGCAGAGCCCCTCGAGAATGTCCAGCATCGCCCGCGTGCCGACGCGGCAGAAGGTGCACTTGCCGCACGACTCGTGCTGCGTGAAATCCAAAAAGAACCGCGCGATGTCGACCATGCAGTCTTCGTCGTCCAGCACGATCAGGCCGCCCGAGCCCATGATGGCCCCGGCGCCGGTGAGGGCCTCGAAGTCGATGGGCGTGTCGAGGTGCTCGGCACTGAGGCAGCCGCCGCTGGGTCCGCCGATCTGCACCGCTTTGAGCGTGCGCCCGGGCAGCACGCCGCCGCCGATCTCGTTGACGATCTGGCCGATGGTCGCGCCCATCGGGACTTCGATGAGCCCGCCGCGGGCAACTTTGCCCGCCAGGGCGAAGACTTTCGTGCCCTTGCTGGCAGCCGTGCCGATGGCGGCAAAGGCCTCGGGGCCGTTGCGGATGATCCACGGCACCAGTGCCATTGTCTCGACATTGTTGACCAGCGTCGGGCGAGCGTGCAGGCCCTGCTGGCTCGGGTAGGGGGGGCGCAGTCGCGGCATGCCGCGGCGGCCTTCGAGCGAGGCGATCAGGGCGGTCTCCTCGCCGCAGACGAACGCTCCGCCGCCCTCGACGATCCGCAGGTTCAGCGAGAAATCGCTGCCCAGGATGCCGCGATGGCGACAGGTCTCTATCGCCTGCGAAAGACGCTTCACCGCAAGCGGGTATTCGTGGCGGATATAGAAGATGCCCTCGGCCGCGCCGACGGCGCGGGCGGCGATCATCACACCTTCAATGATCCGATAGGGGCTGCTTTCCAGCAGCATGCGGTCCATGAATGCGCCGGGGTCGCCCTCGTCGCAGTTGCAGACGAGATATCGCGGACCTTCGCCGGCGGCGACTGCAGCCCACTTGCGCCCGGTGGCGAAGCCTGCCCCGCCGCGCCCCCGCAGGCCGCTGCGCGTGATCGTGTCGACAATCTGCCCGCTCGACATCTCGCCCACGCATCGCTTCAGCGCGTCAAAGCCGCCGGTGGCGATGTACTCGTCGATATCCAGTGGATCGAGTTGCCCGCCGTGCTCGGTGGCCAGGTGCATCTGGCGGCCGAGGAAGTCTGCTACGTGAGCGTCGCGGGCGTTGAGCGAGTATCGCGTCAACGGCCGGGCGGCCTCGTCGGTGAGCAGGCGGTCCAGCATCGCCGTTGCGGCGCTGCGAAGGCGATTGACGGGTCCGCGCGGGGCGAAGTGCCTCAGCACGATGGCGGCCGCGTCTTCACTCTGAACGCACGCATAAACTGCCTCGGGCTTACCGCCGCGAACGATCTCCAGCAGCGGGGTCTGATGACACATGCCTACGCACCCGACGCGCTTGACTGCCGCGGGCGCGCCGGCGCCGGCCACGGCGTCTTCGACAGCCGCCAGCACCTTGGCGCTGCCGCGGGCCTGGCAGCACGAGCCCATCCCGATGCGCACCTCGCCGCGCGGCGGCCCGCCCTTGCGGCGCTTGCCGGCTCGAGCGGGCTGATCGGCTTGGCTGAGAAAGTCGCTCAGCATCGCCGGAACGCTTTCGGGGCTCTGATGGCCGTAGATGACGTCGTCGATCTTCACCACCGGCGCCAGCGTGCAACAGCCCAGGCACGAGACCTTGTCCAGCGTGAAGAGCCCTTGCGGATCGGTATTGCTGCCTTCGGCGATCCCCAACACTTTCCGCAGCGCCTCGGTCACCAGCCCGGCGCCCTTGATGTGGCAGGCGGTCCCATGGCAGACGGCAATAGTGTGCTGGCCCGCCGGCTTGTGGCGGAATCGTCTATAGAAGGTCGACACGCCGGCCACATCGGCGGCCGTGATCTCCGTTTGCTCGACAATCCGCTCCAGCGCCGCCGATGGCAGATAGCGATATTGATCCTGCAACTCCTGCAGAATCGGAATAAGCGCCTCGCGCTGCCTGCCGTGCCGCGAAATTAGCTCATCAACGTATTTCAGTTCATCTGCCAAATCATTCACCGCAAAGGTCGCAAAGGACGCAAAGGAGGATTGAGGAAAAACCTCTTGCGCCTAGCCTCTATTCTAATCCAAGCACGATCCGCTTCATCCCGTCTCGCATGTACTCCTTGTTGAAGTTCAACAGGAGTCCTAAGGTGCATCCTGAAAGACGAAGATACGAGATCATTTGTGCTGTGTGCACAGGTTCAAAATCGGTAACGGCCTTTATCTCGACCACGATGACATCCTCAACGAGAAGATCCAATCGATATCCACAGTCAAGTTGTACGCCTCGATATTTCAGTGGCAGGGGCTTCTGTCGCTCAACTTTATGTCCTGCATCGATCAACTCGTAAACCAGGCAAGCCTCATATGCCGACTCGAGTAGTCCCGGCCCCAATTCACGATGCACCCGTACGGCTGCACCCAGGATCTTGCGGCTCAATGCATTGATTTCTGCAACTGTCCGCCGATTTGATGGGTCTGCCATTATCACTCCGATTCTTTGCGTCCTTTGCGACCTTTGCGGTTAATTCTTTCCCACGGCCAGCAGATGCTTCTCCGTCCGGATAAACATTCGATCGCCCGCGAACGCCGGACACGTGCGACAGGACTCACCTACGTCGGCGGTGGATACTTCGCGGTATTCGTCTGCGGTTGCCAGCACATGCACCGCGCCTTTTTCCGTGAAGATGTACAGCAGGCCGCCGGCCAGCGTCGGTGACGCGATGCACTTTTCTTTGAAGTCATGTTCCCAGAGCTTGCGGCCGTCGGCCATGCTCAGGCATGTGAGCATCCCCTCGGTTGTCAGCAGGTAGGCCCGCGTGCCGTCGGCGACGGGGCTGCAGATGTTGGGCAGGTGGTGGGCCTCGTCGTATTTCCACGCCAGCTTCGATGCGGTGACGTCGCCTTGTCCGTCAGGGCGAATCGCAGCGAGCATGCTGCTTTCGTTGGCGGCAAGAACGAGGCCGCCCGCGTACGCTGCCGAAGGGCCGCCATCGCCCTCTAGGCACTTGACGCGCCACAGTTCCGTCCCGCTGGCGGGCTGGTACGCGATGACCCATGGGTTCGAGCACGTGATGAGCTGATCGCCCACCGCCGTTGCGATGACGATCGGCGACGTCCACGACTGCCCGACGCTACGCGGGCGCCGGTACGCCTGCCGGCCGGTGGCGATGTCGAACGCGAGCAGGCAACTGCGGCCATCGGTCTCGCTACCCTGATCGTATTGCACCAGCACGAGATTATGATACATCGCCAGCGAACTGGCGTGGCCGTAGCCGTTCTTCGGCGTGCCGAGATTCACCGCCCAGGCCAGCTTGCCCTCGACGCTGTAGCAGACCAGATCGCCGTTGGGAAAGATCGCTGCGACGAATCGCCCGTCGGTCACGGGCGTGGGGGCGGCCCAGCCGGTGTCTTCGAGAATCTCCGCCGGCGGCGGTTCGCGCCCCGGGATATCACCGACCGTTTGCGTCCACAGCATCCGCCCGTCATCGGCGGCGAGGCAGTAGACTTCGCGCTTCTCGCTCGTGCCGCCGGTGAGGAAGACGCGGTTGTCCCAGACGACCGGCGAGCTATGCCCCGGCAGCGGCAGGGGCGTCTTCCACAGCACACCTTTGCCGGTCCGCACGTCAAAGGGCGTCGGCGGCTCGCTGGTGCGGCTGACGGGCGATCCGTCAAAGCCGCGAAAGGCGGGCCAATTGGCGGCCAGTTCGGCGGGCCCCGGCCAGGTCGGCGCCGGCGGCGCGGGCGGGCGCGTGGTCCACCCAGCCAGCACGGCCGCGGCGGCGAGCAAGACGGTGCAGCCTGCGATGGCCCAGCGTCCCAGTGCCGACGCATTCGCCGGCGGCGAGGCATGATTCATCGGGTCCGGCAGGCGCCGCCGGGAGATTACCGCTGTGTGCGCGCAGACAAGACAGACGACGATCGCGCCGGCGAGCACCCACAGCCCGCGCGTCTGCATGTCGCGCCGCGAAAAATGTTCCTGTCGCAGGCGGCTGTCCAACTCGCTCAGCCGCTGGCGCAGCGAGCTGTCCTTGGGTGCGGCGGCAACCTGCGTCTTGATCTGTTTCATCTCGGGGCTGTCGAGTGGGTCGGCCAGCCGCAGACGAACGTGATTGACCGCCAGCAGCACCGCTGCAGTAACGGCAACGCCGGCCGCCAGGGCCGCCGACGCTGTCGCGGCGCGCAGGGCGAGCCTTGCCAGGCGTGGATGCCAAAGTGCGCGCGGGTCGGTCATGGCGCGTCACCTCCGTCCGGCGCGGCGGGGGCTGTGCGTCCCACGGGGCAGTATTTCAGGCACCGTCCGCAGGCCAGGCACGAGGCTTTGTCGGCTTCGTAGCCGGTGCGGGTCTTGCGGCGGCAGAGCCCCACGAGTCTGCCGCCGATCGCCAGGCCCATGAACGCGCCAAAAAGCGTCGAGCCCAGCAGGAACTTTTCGCGCAGGGCGGCCGCAGCGGTTTGCAGTTCCTTGACGGGCCGGCCGGTGGCGCGGAAGGCGTCGCCGGCTTCGGTCGTGCCGGTAGCGGCGCCGGAGGCCTCGGCGTCCAGCCGCTCGGCCACGCGCACGGTGGCGTCAAGTCGGGCGAGCGTTGGAGCCATCACTCTGCCCGCAGCCGCCCCGCCGGCGATGAGCACCGGCAGGAGCACGAGCATGGCCGCCAGCACGCCGCGGCCTTGGTGGCGCGGGATGGGGTGGTCATCATTAGGCGTCTGGATCGCGCCCACGGGGCAGGAGTCTTCGCACAGGCGGCACTTGACGCACTGCGTTGGGGCGATCTTCACGCGCCGCTGGCTGAAGCGCGACGCCCAACTGAGCATCAGCCCATACGGGCAGAGCCAGCGGCAGTACGGTCGGGCCAGGAACGTGCCCATCGCCAGCAGCGACAGGCCCGCGATCACCATCGTCAGTGGACCAGCCAGGCGGAACAATCCCAGGAACGGGTCGTACTCGCAGATCAGGTACGCGCTGCCGGTGGCGGCCGCCAGCACCGCCAGGCCGAGGTACGCGTAGCGCAGCAGGCCCAGTGCGCCGTCGAGCCAACTTGGCACGCGGAGTGGGTGAAGCACCACGAGGTCCTGAATGGCGCCCAGCGGGCAGACGCCGCCGCAGAACGCGCGGCCGACGAAGAGCGCGACGATCAGCGGCAACAGGAACACGGCCACGACCAGCACCGGCACGATCGCGCCCTGCCCCAGCGCCTGCGCGACATTCTGCACCGCCCCGACGGGGCAGAGGCACCCGCCGTAGAACCAGCCGAAGTACGCCAGCGACGCGACCATAAGCAGCACGATCGCCATGCGACTGCGAAGCACGTGCACGAACATCGCCGCCAGCGCCAACGCGACCGCCAGCGCGGCGAGGTAGATCACATCGAAGAGCACGCTATGCCCGGGCGGCACGGCCGTCGTCGGCAGGACGTGGTTGGTGAACTCCGGCGGTGGAAACCGCTCGGCGGCCACGGCAGCGCCCGCAAGGGTCAGCACGATCACAATAGCCAGCGGCCAGCATCTCATGAAGACGACTCCTTCGCGTTTTCGGAGCGGTCCTTAAGCAGATACGGCTTGTCGGCGCTGACGCGGCGATACGCACCGGCGGGGCAGGCGGCGGCGATGGCGCACTGGTTGCAGTTGAGGCACCGGTCGTGCCGCACCTGCATGAACAGCGACCCGTTGCCGAAGGCCGCGCAGCCTTTGACGCACTTGCCGCAGCCGATGCAAAGCTTCTCGTCGATGATGTATTCGTAATACGGGTCTTCGATGTAGCTGCGCTGAATGGCCCCGGTGGGGCAAAGCTGGTTTTCGGCGGCCGTGTTCAGGTCGTACGGCTCGGGCGGAAAATACCCGGTGCATAGTTCGCAGTAACCGCACATGGCGAAGGCGTGCACACACTTGACGGCAGAGGGCGTCAGCACGCAACTGGTGGCGCATCGCCCGCACTGGATGCACTTGTGTGGATCGAGCTGCCAGACCGTCCGCTGCGCGGCGGATGCGCGGCCGCTCCAGCGGCCGATGGACACTACTGCAGCGCCCAGGCCGACGGCGCCGGCAATGCGCACGAGCACGCCCAATGCGCCGCGGCGGGTGGGTTTGTTGTCGGCGGGCGAGCTCACGATTTCACTCCCGCCTGTTTGGCCGATAGTGCGGCGGGCAGGCCGCAATTGCTAAAGACGCCGCAGCCGCGGCAGAGACCGCGGTTGACGCACGACTGGCCATCAGTGTCTCGAAACACGCTGACGGCAGCGCCGGCTGCGGCCAGGGCAGCGGCGGCGCCGATTCGCGCCAATGCGCCGAACATTCCGCGCCGGGTCACGGACGGGGACACGCACAACGGAGTTGTGCGTGGCACCCCCTGGCGTAGCACGGGCGTCTCGCCCATGTTCTTGCTGTGTGGCATGGGCGTCCCGCCCATGCTCCCCGACTCTATCTTTTGGTTGTCAGGCATGCTTGCCCTCCGCGGCTTTTGGCACGAAGACGCGCGCCTGCCTGGTGCACGGGTCGAGCACGTAAAGCGTGTCGTCCGGTCCGGCCGCGAGGGCCAGCCCGCCGTAGGTGCAACCGGCAGTGCTGGCTGCACAGAGCTTGTCATGCTCGGCGAACTGATCCGGCCCGGCCACGACGCCCTGGAACTTGCCCTCGGCATCGTAGATCTTGATGCGCGTGATGCCTTTCTCGACCGTGACGAATCGCCCGCCGCCGATCAGCGTCATCCCGACGGGATTGCAGCAGCCGCAGAACTTGTCGATGCCGGTTCCGAACGTCCCCCACGACAGTTCAAAGCGGCCGTCGAAGGTGTACGCTTCCACGCGGTGCTTGCCCGGGTTCGAGACGCGCAGCAGTCCGTCGCTGGTGACGGCCAGCGGCATGTACGGGCTGGGCACGACCAGCCCCTCGGCGCCCTTGGCGGGATCCTTGCGGCCGATCTCGTTGATCAGCTTGCCCGAGCGGTCGTATCGCAGTACGACGCGGTTGCCTGCATCGGCGACAAAGACGTTGTCGCCGCTGACGGCGATGGCGGCGAAGCGGGCCTTGTCCCCGCGGCTGAGCCAGGGCTCTTGCCACTTCGACAAATCCTTGAGGACGGCGACGCGGTCCTTGAACCCCACGAAGAGGGCCTTTTCAAACTCCGCCACGCACATCGGCGGACCCGGCGGACAAGCGATCTCATAGGGCAGGTCGCCGTAAAGGGAGTACGGAAGGCGGATGATCTGATCCCCGACGACATAAACGCCCCCGGATCCTCCTATCGCAATGCCGCGCGGCTCTTTCAGCTTTGTGTCAATCCCTCTTGTGACATCCTCTCTATACAGCATGGGCGCGCCTTGCATTCCCTGGTAGGGCGAGAGGTCGTAGTGGTGCTCGGCTGGGGGCTGGTCCTTATTGGCAACGTAGCGATAGATGGAATATCCCGCCGCGCCGGCAGCCACGGCGCCCGCGGCGCCGAGCAACAGCTCGCGGCGCGTCTTCTTGTTGTTTTGCTCTTCAGCCATGGTTCTACCATCCAAGCGTCGCAGGAGAGACGCCTGCGACATGCACGGGCGAGACGCCCGTGCCACACTACTCCGCCACCTGCAGGCACACGATGCGCGTCAGGTCGCGGGCGATCAGCCGCCCGCCCGCCAGCGCCAGCGGGCCCCAGCAGTCGTGGCCTTGCAGCACCTTCGCGCGGGCCAGTTGCTCGTAAGCGGTCGGCACGGCCCGCGCCATCGTGAGTGTTCCATTATCATCCAGGGCATAGATCAGCCCCTGCGAAATCAGCAGCGGGCCCAGGCCGAAGCGGTTGGCCGCGCCGGAACTCCACAGCAGATTGCCGCCCTTGTCCATGCACGCCAGTTCGCCGTCAGGGCGGATGGCGTAGATGTAGCCCTCGTAGAAGACCGGCGTCTGCTGCGTGGCGCCGAAGACCTCGGCGGGTTTGGTCCACAGCTTCCGCGCGCTGACGCGGCCGTCCTTCTCTTCGATCTGCATCATCATGCACCCGGCGTTGTACCCGCCGGCCAGGAAGATCTTGCCCTCGCCCACAGCTACGGGGGTGGGGATGTTGGCGATCTTGATGCGCCACTCGGTGCTGGCGAAGGCCTCGGTTCCGTCGTCGGCCCAGAGAGCGGCGATGCCTTTGTCGGCGCAGTAGAGGTACATCCGCCGCCCGCCCACCTCCAGCGGCGTGACGGACGAGTGAGTCATCTTCCAGCCCTGAGGGTTAGGGGCCTGCCACTTGATCTTGCCGGTGGCGCAGTCGACGGCCATCATTAATACATCCGGGCCGCCGGGTGCGAGGATGGCCAAGCCGTTGTCGATCAGCGGGCACTGCCCGGCGTACCAGGGCGGCACGACGCTGCCGTACTCGGCGACGAGGTCGATCTTCCAGAGCAGCTCGCCGCTCTTGGCGTCGAGGCAGGTCACGTGGCACTTGGGGCCGATCGAGACGACGAACTTGTCGGTGACGGCCGGGGTCGTGCGGCTCATGCCGTGGAAGCGTTTGACCGGCACGGGGTAGGTGTAGCGCCAGAGTTCCTTGCCGTCGGCCAGCGAGAGGCAGCGCACGGCGTCGGCGCGGCGGACCTGGTCGTAGTCGGTGAGGTACACGCGGCCGTTAAGGATCGCCGGGCCGGCGTAGCCTTCGCCGGCCTCGATATTCCACAGCGGGGCGGGCCCGGCGGGCAACCACTTCTTGGCGAGAAAGACGTTCTCGTCGCGATTGACGTTGTCGCGGTCGGCGCCGCGAAAGCACGGCCAGGCGCCGGCCAGCGATTCGTCGAGCTTCGCGCCTTGAGCGGGGATGAGCTTTCCCTGGAAGCTGGCGGCCGAGGCCGAGGCAGCCTGGGGCGGCCGGTCGGTGCCGGCCACGCGCGGCGCGACCACGACCGACGGCTGCCACTGCAGCCACGTGGTGACGGCCGCGATACCGCCAGCGGCGACCAGCGCCGGAACAAGCCAGGTTGCCAGGGTGCCCTTGCCGCGCATATGGAACCAGTATAACCGCAATCATTCCTCGCGCAGTGCGTCAATGAGCTGCCCACGCAGCGCCAGCCTCGCCGCCACAAACGCTGAGGCGGCGCCGACCAGCACCACGGCGCCTAGCACCGCCGCCAGCATGACTGCCGGCACGTGCGCGCCCATGAATCGTGCCTGCGGAACAACCACAACGGCGGCCGCCGCCAGACCGATGACCAGCCCCAGCGCCAGCAGCGCCAGGTGCTCGGCCAGGACCATCGTGACGATTCGCCGCCGCGTGAACCCCACCGCCCGCATAATGGCCAACTCGCTACGGCGCTCGATCACGTTGCGCATCAGCACCAGCCCCAGCCCGGCGCTGCCCAGCACTAGCCCCAGCCCACCCAGCGCCTGGAAGATTGCCAGGTACGTGTTCTGGACCGAGTTGAGCTGGGCAAGCAGTTCGTCCGTTGGCCGCAGCTCCAAGCCATAGTCCTGGTAGGTCTCGCTCAGCGCAGAGGCTATCGCGGCACGATCCGCGGCTGGGGTCTCGATCAGAAATGATCGATATCCGCCCTCGGAAGCGAAGTGCCGCACGAAGTGCTTTTCCGAAATAACCAGTGAGCCCTGCAAAATGGAATTCCGCAGCGAACCGACGAGACGAATCTTCAGGGGCTTGCCCCAGTCGTCGGTGATCGCGATGGTTTGCCCGATGGCCGAATGCAGCGCGTAGGTGATTGTGTTCTGATCCGCGACGGCAGGAATCTCGTCAGCGGCGTTCTCGGCGTCCAGCAGCGCCCAGGGCTGCGAGCTGGATCTCTCCTGAGGGCTGGCAAAGCTGAACCGCTGGGCGTTTCGCAATGCGGCCGGGTTGACTCCCAGAATGCGAGGGCGCTGCGCAGCGTTGAGGTTGAGGCACGTCGCGTCGTCGCCCTCGTGAAGCCGCAGCGCAACGACAAGAAGGTGCTGTTGGACATCGTCGGCCGGCAGAGCCGCCTTGGCGGCCGATATCGGAGCCGCCGATTCGCCGATCAAAGCAAATCCGCCAGTGCCCGAACTGCGGATGTCAAAAGGTTGGCTGTCCTGGCGAAACACGCTGACCATGACGATGAGAAAGACCGCGCACGCCAGCAGGGCGATGGTGGCGAGGTTGCGCCCGCAGCGGCCAAGAAGATATCGAACGGCCAAGCGCCGCATCGAGAATGGCCCGGTGATACGCAAGTCAGATGTCAGCCAGTGCCACCAGAAGCGATGCTTGTTGCGCACGGGGCGTTGGCGGCTAAGCAACTGCTGGGCCGTGCGGGCGCTGAGGCGGCGGAGCGTGACGTACATGGCGACGACCGCGGCGGCGGTGGCCATCGCCGCACCGGTCAGGAGCGACAGGGGCATCACGTGAAGATTGATTTGCGCTCCGGCCACGGCGCCCGACCAGATGGTCGAAAGCCCGCGCAGGGTCAACCACGCGTAGCCAATCCCCAGAATCACCCCCAGCGCGCCGCCGGCCAGCGCCAGCAGCATGCCTTCGCCCATCAGCAATCGCCGGATGGCGCCGGCCGCAAAACCGGTGGCTTTGAGGATTCCGATTTGCTCGCTGCGCTGAGTGATGCCCAGCGAGAAGACCAGCGCCGTCAGCAGCAGCGCCGAGGCAATGACGAAGAAGCTCAAGCCGATGAACAGACTAGCGAAGTCGTTCGCGCCTTTAGCCGCCGACAACGCCTGCTCGCGTACGTCCTGCGCGAAGATGCCGAGTGCCTGCGGCAGCGTTGTAGCACGAGCATCTTGCTCGTGGTCTTGCCGTGTGGCACGGGCGTCCCGCCCGTGCTCCCCGTTTTGTGTTGCATGCACGGGCGGGACGCCCGTGCTACTGAAGCGCACGGCCGTCAGGTTGCCGTAGCGGTTGGCCCACATGCTTTGGGCGGCGGCGAGGGTGACGAAGGCCTTGGGCGTTCCTCGATATTGCTTCCAGTACTGCTCGTCCTTGGGGCGGATCTTGCCCAAGTTGATATAAGGCCCCGCCTTCCAGTCGCGGCAGTTCTCCGCATCGGCCAGGCCGGGAAAGTCCGGCATGAGCGTGGCGTCGGCGGCCAGGCCTTCGATCGGCGCTATGGCTGCAATCGTGAACGATCGGCGGGTCTCGCTCAGGCGGCCGGTATCGTCCATGACGTAGTACGCCAGCGTCAGCGTGTCGCCGGGTTTGGCCGCCAGGTCGTCGGCCAGCCATTGGTTGATGACGATCTGGTCGTCGTGCAGATCTGTATAGAAGGGTAAAAAAAAGCGACTGTCCCTACTCACTTCCGTGGTTCCTTGCCCGGCAGGCGGCAGGGGGCCGATGCCAGCGACCATCGAGTACGGCGTCGTCTTGTCACCTACGCGCAATTCGTTGACGAAGTACGTCAGCACCACCGTGGCCGCGGGCGCGTCGTCGATGGCCGCTCGCACCTCCGGCGGAGAGAGGAAGACCGCTTCGCTGCGCAGCTCCCGCTCCTTGCCGCCGGGGACAGCGACGATCTTCAGGCCGGCATCCTCCAACGTGTAGGCCGCCTCCAGGGCGCGTTGGACTTTATCGCGCGGTGCGCTGGACAGGATCAGATTCGCACGGTCGGGTTGTTCGAGCCGGCGGGCCAGCAGTTCGCGCGAGACGAAAACGTTTTGCGGAGCAATCGGGTTTGCCTGCAGGCTGAAGTTGCCCCAGGGCGTTTCGGGCGCGACGGCGGCCACGTCCAGCGCCAGGGCGGCGACGCTGCTGCCGGTCTGGGCCAACGGCGCATCGGCGTCCATGGCGTTGCGGCGGGCCACTCGCAGCACGATGCGTTCGCCGGCAGCCACGCCGAGCTGCCGCGCCAGGGCAGTGTTGATAATTGCGCCTTGGGCATACTGACCGGTGCGGCCTCCGCACTGGCGCCAGGATTCTTCGTCCACGCCCAGCACGTGAACGTCATTGGCGCGGCCTTTGCCTTCGCGGGCCGTTGCCGAGCCGCGCGCCTGCAGCCAGGCCGCGGCATCCACGCCGGAGGCGGACATGCGGTCGGCCAGGGCGGCGGTGAACATCCGCTGCGGACTGACGACGGCTGACTGCACGCCGCCCAGGCGAACCAGGGCGCGGTCTCGTAGCGTCCCGTTCACGCTGTCGCCGACGGTCAGCGCGCCGACGAGGACGGCCGAGGCCACCGCGGTAGCCAGCAAGACCGCTCCGCTCGTCCAGCGGTAGTGCCAGAGGCTCCTGAATATCAATCGCGATGCCGTCACGAGTATCGTCCTCGTCGTCGTCCTCGTTCTCGTCGTCGGTCTCTTCCCGGCCCGGCAACCGAGGACGACGAGGACGATTACGAATCTCAGCCGAGTTTTCCATTCTTCAGCGTCATCACGCTCTGCATGCGAGCGGCCATTTCCGTCCAGTGCGTTGCCAGCACGAGCGTGAGGCCGCCGTCGCGGGCAAGTTCGGTCAACAGGTCGGCGACCGATTCGGCGGCGGCGCGGTCGAGGGAGCCGGTGGGCTCGTCGGCCAGCAGGATCGCGGGTTCGTTGATCAGCGCCCGCGCGACGGCCACGCGCTGACGCTGCCCGCCGGAGAGCTGGGCGGGGCGGTGGTTGAGATGATCGGCCAGGCCGACGCGGGCCAGCAGGGCCTGAGCGCGGGCGGTGGCGGGCTTGTCGGCCTTGCCGCCGGCCAGCACCGGCACGAGCACGTTCTCCAGCACCGTGCACTGGGGCAGGAGGTGATGGAGCTGGAAGATCATCCCGACGCGCCGGTTTCGTAGCGCCGCGAGCTGGCGGTCGCTCAGCGGGGCGGTGTCTTGTCCTTCCAGCAGCACGGTCCCGGCCGTGGGGCGGTCGAGCGTGGCGATGAGGTTCAGCAGCGTGCTCTTGCCGCTGCCGCTGGGTCCGATGACTCCCAGCGACTGCCCGGCCGCCAGTTGCAGGTCCACGCCGGCCAGCACGTCAGTGGTTCCTTCGCCGCCTGGCGCGGGATAGCTCTTGTGCACGCTGCGCAGTTCCACCGCCGGGGCCTGGCTCATTTGGCTGCCTCCATGGCTGCAAGTTGAAAGATGTTCGACATTGCCGCGGCTGTCAGTGGCAGATCATCCACTTGGGAATTGAGACCGAGCACGTGTACGGCCTGGGGCGGCAGGTTCAGGCGGTTGGTCATCAGCTCAGCGTAGGCTTGATTGGGGGCGACAAAGGCGCGGATGTCCCGGCAGCAGCGGGCCAGTTCGCTCCAGGCCTTGGGCGAGTAGGTTTCGCCCAGGCCGTCGACGAAGCCGTCCTCGTCCTGCAGCAGGCACACCAGTGGCACGCGCAGTTCGCGGGCGATGGGGCCGGCCAGGCCCGCCAGAAGGGCGTTGGAAAGCACCGCCACGTCGTGGCGCTCAGTGCTCAGGAAGTCCATCAGGCGCTGGAGCTCTTTGGCCTGTCGCCCGTCGCGGCCGGCGAGCATTGACAGCAGCGTGTCGGCCAGGTCGGCCGGGCGCGTCATGGAGTTGCGCCGCGAGATCCACCGCAGCAGGGCCGGCGCGTCGAACAGGCGGTCGATCCAGCGCGGCGTGCGGCGAAACAGCGCGAGCTTCTGCTGCAGGTACACGTTGATGCCGCCGAAGAACATCGGGGCGACGACGGCTTCGCCGCTTTGACCGACGTAGGCCGGCAGGTACAGCGGCACGGCGAGGACCTGATGCCCGGCCTGGCACAGGGCCCTCAGCAGGGCGGCGTCGCGAAGGCAATTTTCGCAGCGGTAGTCTTCGCCCGCGCCGGCGGTGATGTACGCGATCTTCATTTGACCGCTCCGAAGGCATAGACGAAACCGTCATTGCAGCCGACGACGATCATCCCGCCCGCCACCGCCGGCGACGACAGCAGCGGCTGTCCCACGTCATACGACCAGACGCGTTTGCCGTCGGCCAGTCGCAGCAGATACAGCCGCCCGTCGGCCGAGGCGATGACGACCTTGTCGCCGCAGATGACGGGCGAGGCGTCGACGTTGTTCCTGGCGAGGAATCCCCACACGCGCCGCCCGGTGGCGCGTTCCAGGCAGTGCACCCGGTAATCCTGCGCGCCCAGGATCACGAAACGCGAGCCGATAGCCGGGGCGCCCATGAACGCCGCGTCGTCGTGGCGGTACGACCAGACCTTCCTGCCGTCGGACAGGTCCAGGCACAGCGCCGCGTTGTCGAAGACGCCGAAATAGACCTTCCCGTCGGCGACGGCCAGCGAACCCGGGATCGACGGGGTGGCGCCTTCGCCCAAGTGCGGCTTGACGGCGTAGCTCTTGAGCACCTTGCCCGACTCGCCGTCGATGACGCGCACCACGCCGTCGCAACTGCCGATGACGATCCTGCCGCGGTCAACCGCCGCCGAACCGTTGACATAATTGTCGGTGTCGACGCTCCAGAGTTTCTTGCCGCTGCCGGCGTCGAGGCAATAGAGCTTGTAGTCATAACTGCCGACGACGACGCGGGGCTTTCCGGTCTTGTCGGCGAAGGCGGCCGCCGAGCCCCAGATCTGCCCGGCCGTCTCGAAGCTCCAGAGCTTCTTGCCATCCGCAGCCGCCAGGCAGTAAAGGTTTCCGTCGCCGGACCCGACGATCACGGTCTCCCCCAGCAGCATGGGCGAGGCCTTGATCTCCTTGCCGGTCTTGAATGCCCAGAGTTGCCTGCCCGTGGCCAGGTCGAGGGCGTAGAGATTGCCGTCGTCACTGCCGACAAACACCCGCCCGCCGCCGATGACCGGGGACGACTGCACCTTGTCGGTGGTCTTGAACTTCCAGAGGAGCTTGAGCGAATCAGCCAGCGTGCCCGCGGCCGCGCCGCTCTGTGTGGCGTCGCCGCGCCAGCACGGCCACGACGGCTGCGACGCGCCCGAGGCCGGGGCCGAGGTGGGTTGCTGCGCCATCGCCAGCGTCAGAAACGCCGTCGCTGCCAGCGAAACTACAAGCATCCTCAGGGGCCGATCCATGCCGTTATTTTACGGTAGTCGGCGCCGAAATGAGAGGTTGTCTTTATGCGGGCGCAACGGCTCTTGATAAATACTTGGTGCCTCCGCCGCGACTCTTCCCCGCCTCGTTACTACGCGGCAACTGTGGCGGCTTGCTTCTTCTTGCCTGCCATCTTCTTGAGCAGGACGAAGATGGCCACGCCGCCAGCCAGCAGCAGGATGCCGATCACCGGGCGATACACCAGCCAGCCGATGGCGATCACCAGCAGCGACAGCGGCAGGGCAACGGCGATGGCTACAATCCCGGTGCCCATCGCCACCAGGCTGCCCAGCATCGGCACGACGTCGGCGACGGTCTTCAGCGGCGCCAGGATCAGGGCGGCCCCGATGGTCATCGCCACCACGCCGCCCAACCGCAGCAGCCAGGCCATCAGGGTGTTGGAATCCATCTTGCTCTGGAACATCTCGGCGGCCGAGTGTGAACCGGCGGTCAAGAGCAGGATCTTGCTTCCGGTCTTGGCGACGTAAGGCTGGAAGGTCGATCCGGCCTGCTTGGCCACGAGCGAGATTTCGCCCGGCTGGACGGCCTTGAATGCGATGCGGGCGTCGCCCACCGCTACCGGAGCGGCAGCGGGCATCGTGGCGGGGGCGGAGGTGGCTGCGGCGGGCAGGGCGGCCTGGACGTACAGCATCGCCCCGTCGAGACGGATGCGGGGCCTGAGATCGTCGCCCAGCCTGGCCAGCGTCTCGCGCGTCACGGGCAGTACGGTGAAGTTGCTCATCTGCCGCACCTGCTCGCCGGTAAGAGCAAAGCCGCCCACGGTTACGGCCGAGGCGTCCGCGGCAAAGTCCTCAAACGGCATGGCGGAGGGATTGGCGTGGCCGTCAGGATGTTTGAAAGATTCTGAGTCCACCAGGTGCGAAACCCAAGCCCTGTCGTGGGTGTAGGTCCTGGTCTTCTCTTCGCCGCCGCCGAGCTTCTTGCGCGTCTCGGTCTTGGAATGCTCCTGCCACTGGTACATCTGGACCTCGCGCTTGAGGCGGCAGGCCTTGGCCGAAACGCCGAAAACGCTGTCGGTCAGCATCTCATCGGTTGCGGCCTTGCCCGTCATGTGAACGAGCTTGCCTTCGTTGGCGGCGTTGACGGTTTCAGAGGGAACGGTCACGACGGCCGCGGCGCCTTCTTCGAGCGTCTTGGCGGTGTTGATCGTGCGGCCCTCATTCCAGAACATCACGACCGCGGCCGCGATCATCAGCACGAAGCCGAAGAGCACGCCCTTGATGGAATTCATGATCCGGCTGCCCCAGGATGTAGTGGTGGTTTCGGTAAAGCTGTCTGCCATGATCGCTCTCCTGGGTCACTAAAGATGTAAGATTATCGCCACATGAACTGTCCATGCGATGCTGGGGCTTACCGTACGCTCCCGGCCGACACCCGTCAAGAAATGACTTTCTTGTGCAGCATTACTTGGCCTTCTTGCTGTGACGCGTCCGCTTCTTGGAAGTCGTAGCGGCCGACTGCTGCAAGGCTGCCAAATCCAGGAGGTCTTGCGGGCGACCGGCCGTGCGCTTGGCCCGCATCAAGTCTTCTCGCGACATGACATTAATACAGATTCCTCCGTACCGCGTCTGAAGCCGGTTTCTCCATGCAGTCTCCCATTTCACTCCCGGAACCCCCATCATGATGTCGATGCGATTTGGGGCCACGCCCATCTGATAAACCAGGTCAGGATTGGCCAGATCCTCCACTGTGACGCCTTCGAGCGGGGCTCCAAAAGAACCGAGAGCCTCCCATGTTCTTTGTGCATTGGCGGACGTGGGCTCAACCCAGATGTCGATGTCTTTGGTGTAACGCGGTTCAACGTAATGCATGACGGCGTGTGCGCCGGCGAGCAGATATCGGACCTGATATGCGTTTAAGCTCTCCAACAGTTCTTTGAAGTCTAAGTTGACGGCCATGAATGCCTCGACTTGTCATGTATTCCCGCACCATTTCCCAAGCCGCCTCGAATCTGGCCTCAGCGCCGGCCGCCTGCCAGAACTCGCGGTCGAACTCACGCTGCCCGGCTTGGCGAACAGTGCATAGACGCGTCATTGTGAGTCTCTTGCCCATTTGCAGCATTATACCTCATCGTGCGGGAATTGCCCTGCTCTTTGCCCACGCCAGGGCGGTGGCGGTGAAGATCGGGGCGTATTGGTCTTCGTAGTACCACAGGCGGGCGAAGTACAGGCCGATCGGGGCGGCTTCGAAGCGCGTGCCGCCCTCGGTGCGGGCGATGAGCCAAGCGGCGCCTTTGCCGACGGCCTCGCTCGCTACGATGGCTTGCTTGGGCGGCAGGGCGGTCGCGGCGCGGGCGAGGGCTTCGACGGCCAGGGCGGTTTCCTCGATCGATACGGGCACGCCAGGCGCGCCGCCCCATCCGCCCTCGGCGTCTTGCGCGTGGATGAGCCAGTCCGCAGCGCGCGCGAGAAGGGGCGAGTCCGCGCCAGTGTTCCGCAAAGCCCAGCCATTGGAATGGCTGGGCTTGACCATCGCTAGCGCCATGATCACGCGGCTGGTGCCGTAGGTGGGGTTAGCCTGGGCGGGGGCGTATTCGTTGCCGAACCATAGCGGCAGGAACGATCCGTCTGACCGCTGAGAGCGGGCGAGAAATCGCCAGGCCTTTCCCATGGCGGATTCGATCTGTTCTTGCAGTGCAGGATCCACGTGCGGTTTCCACGCGTTCCAGGCCCGCAGGGCGTGGGCGGTCAGGTCGGCGCAGCTTCGGTCGAAGGGCAGGCGTCCCCAGCCGCGGCAGAAGGTGGGGATGCCGCCGTCGCGGTTCTGCAGGCCCATCAACCACCGTGCCCCCGCCGCGGCAGCCAAAGCGCTGGCCGGATCGTCGCTGCCCAGCGCGTGCAGGGCAAGCATGGCTCCGGCCGTGTCGTCGGCGTCGCTGACGCCGCCGGAGAGGTTGGTCCAGGCCCACCCACCTGGCGCCGCGCCGGTATAAGGATGCACCTGCGTGCTTTGGCAGGAGAGGATCCACGCGCGAAGCGAATGGCGCTGCGCGTCGGGAAGGATATCGGCCGCTGACAAGGCATTCACTGAAAGCGTCGTGACCCACGTGGCGAGGTTGGTGTCGATTGGCCAGGAGCCGTCGGCGCGCATGGTGCTCTTGAGGAATCGGACGCCGGCGGCCACGGTGGGATGAGTGGAGAGTCGGCAGTCGATGAGTGCTGCCGTGACGAAACTGGTCAGCGGCGCGGCTTCGAGAAAACCGCCGGAATCAGGCTGAATGCGAGCGAGCTTTCGCAGTGCGGCGTCTTGTAGCAGGCGGCGGAGCGGCCACAGCAGCGACCGCGGGCGGCGGTGACGGTGAACGGCGGCGCCGATGGCGATCAGCGCCGGCAGGGCGTAACTGACCATGGGCAGGCGCAGCCATCGCAGCAGACGGTGGGGGAGGACGGCGAGCTCGAACGGCAGCGGCGCGATGCGATTCCAGAGAGACTCGCTGGTCGGGAACAACCCGCTCATCGCGCAGGCGGCGAGGATCGGGGTAGCGAAGGTGCGGTCATCTCCGTAGGCGGCCGTGATGGCGGCGGCGATCGATTTGGCGTCAAACCCGCCCGCCTTTGTCGAGACGTATGTGTTGGCGCGATCCATCGCAGCGGCATCGAGACTGCCGGATTTTGCAGCCGCGAAGGCCGACAGCACCAGCAGCGTCGTCGCGAGGTTCGAGGCGCTGCGGTCGGTGTCGCCCCAGCCGCCATCGGCGTTCTGGTTGGCAATCAGCCACGCCAGCGACGGCTGCACGTCATCGCCGTGCATCGCCAAGGCCATCGCGGCGGTGGCGGTGGAAAGGGCGCTGCTGGAAAGGCGGCCGGTCCAATGGTCGCCCGGACCAAACTGATCCAGCAGGCGGCGGCGCACGTTGAGAAGGGCCGCTTCGATCTGATCGGCGAGTTGGCTCATAACTGGAATCTACTGCGCCAGGCTGCCGCAGGCCAGCAGGCCGTAATAGAGGTACTCGACGTCGACCATCGCGTCGTCGCCATCGGATGAGCGGAAAGCCCCGCTCTCATGCCGGCATGCGGTGTGGACGAACTCGCCGCAGGCGTCGCGCACGCCTTCCAGCGAAGCGCCGGACGACTTCAGCGCGTGCAATGCCACAGCCGTCGAGAGAAGGTCCGGCTGCGGCGCGCCCTCCCATGCGACGAAGCCGGCGTGGCACTGGCGGGCGAGCCACTCTGCGTGCCGCGCCTCGACGGGCCGGCCCACGTGTCGCAGCACGATCATCGCCGCGGCTGTGGCGGGAACGTTGGCGATGGGGATCAGCAGCGAGTTGGTGTATCCGCCGCCGGGCGAGGCCAAGGCCTCCACGGCCTGGGCCAACCGTTGGGGATCCGGCAGCGCACGGCCGAGGTCCTGGTAAGCACCCAACGCCAGGAAGGCGTCATACGCGCTGCCGGCGGGGCTGCCGGGCGTTTGGGCGTACCCGCCATCATCGCTGCGATGCGCCTCGACACGAATAAGGATTTGCTCGGCCAGGCCCGGCGGAATCTCCGCCGCAATCGCAGCCCAGCATCGTGCCAGGCAGGCCAGGTGGATCAGGTCGAGGCTTTGGCTGCGCCAGCAGTGGTCAAGATATTGCCCCGCGACAGCCGCATCCTGGGGCGACTCGTCCAGGGCGGCGATGCACTGGCAGCCGAACATGGTGTAGTAGAGGTCGGAGCTCGCCCCGCCGGGGCCGCGGAATCCTCCGTCGGCCACTTCAAAGAGAGCGAGAAACTGCCTGATGGCGTCGATGCGATCCCGATCGAGGGTGGCGCAGCCGCGGCGGAGGGCGGCCTGAAGTTCATCGCGAATGGTCATCGCAGCAGCCCATGCGGCCCAGGTCGTTGAAGATGGCCGCCAGCACACGACGGCACAGGCCTTTGAGTGCCACGTTGGCGATTGCCCCCAGTGCCTCGACGGCCTGGCGCTTGAAGTCGGTTAGCATCGCCTCGGCGGCGGCGCGCGGGTCTTGCGTCGGGCGCTCTGCCGCCAGGGACGGCAGGATGGACAGACCGCCGTCGGCCTCATCCGCGAGATCGTCGTGGATCTGATAGGCCGCTCCCAGCGCGCGGCTGTAGGAGGCTAATGCTCGCAAGACATCGTCGCCGGCGCCGGCGTAGATGGCGCCGAGTTCCAGAGCCACCTGAAATGCCGGGGCCGTCTTCATGCGGTGAATTTCCAGAATGTCAGAAACGGGGAGCGTGGGCGGGACGCCCGTGCTACGCGCGGCCAGTTCGCGGCCTTGACCGAGGCACAGGTCGCGATGACCGTTGCTGGCGGCCAGCAGCATCGCGGCGATTCGCTCGGGCACGGCGCCGCACTGCGCGATGAGGCGGTATCCCTGCCCCAGCAGCAGGTCGCCGACGTTGAGGGCGATCGGCACGCCGTGGCTTTCGTGAAGGGTCTGCTCGCCGTAGCGGCTGGCATCAGCGTCTTCGATGTCGTCGTGGATCAGCGAGGCCTTATGGAAACATTCGACTGCCATCGCGAGCGTTCGAAGCTCTTGTGGAGCCTCGCCGCCGCGGCCGCTCAGGGCGGCGGCTGCACAGACCGTCAGAAGCGGGCGCCATCGCTTGCCCGCCCGCGCCAGCCACGTGCGGGCGAGTTCGTCGGCGGGTCCGCAGGCGCTGCCGAAGAATTCGTCAATCGCCGCCGGCGTGAACCAGCCATCCACCTGCGCCCGCAGGGCCTGCAGGTCGATGCCCCCGCCGGCGTCGCTGCTGGAGTAGAGGGCCTCCCACAGCCAGTCCTCGTCGAGCGACGTGTCGGCGCAGCCGTCCTGCAGTAGCGGCAGGGCGACCCCCGGCACGGCGGCGGCTTCCATGTAGGGATACACGCTGCGAAGCGTCTCCAGGCAACTGACGCCGACGACGGCCTGCACCTGCCCGGACTGGATCAGCGACATCACTACCGGCGAGCCCTCGGCCACCAGGGTGACGTACCCCAGGCGCTGGGCCTCGGCTTCAAAGTCGCCGATGGCGCAGCCGCCGCAGCGGCGGCACGTCAGGCCGATGGGGTCGATGTCGGCCTTGCACGAGGCCGCCAAGCGCAGGCACTGTGGCAGCAGCAGCATGCGGCGGTTCATGGGCACGGCCGCGACGGTCGCGCGCCACAGTTCGTTGCTGAGGATGACGGCGGCGTATTCTTCGTATGCGCCGGGAAGATCCGCCTCGGCCAGCATCATGCGGCAGTGGCGCACGAGGTCATCCAGCGGCAGCGGGGGCGTGAGAGAATTGCGGGCGGCATAGGCCCGGCAGGTGTCGCGCAGATCTTGGCGCTGCTGGGCGGTCGGCGGAATGCCCGCCCCGGCCTGGCGGGAAGGGCGAACTGCCTGGGAACGATTTTGCGGCCGATCAGGCATGCGGGGCCTTTGCTTCCTTGGCGGCGATGCTTCCGGCCAGGCGTGCGAACCGCCGCCGCCAGAGCATGACCTCTCCGCGCCCCAGCGTCTGGTAGACGCTGCGGCGCAACCATGATACCCCGCCGGCGCGCTGATTGTCCCAGAACAATAGCGGGACGCGCTTGAAGTTGAGTTCGTAGCATTCGCTGAACAGCGCAAGGTGGTCGGCCCGCATGTCCGCGGTGGTGAACTCGGGGGCGGGGTCGCCGCTCATGGCCGGCACGTAGAAGACCGGGAAGATCACGCACGGGCCGGTCGAGAGCTCGCGAACCAGGCGGTGCGTCGCGGCGATGTCATCCGGAGTCTCGCCGGGCAGACCCAGCACGATGCTGAAGACGGGAAAGAATCCGCTCTCGCGCAGCCGCGCGGCGGCCAGACGCACCAGATCCGCCCAATCCCCGGCGGCGAAAGGTCCAAGCTTGCCTGCGCCATTGGCGCCGATCAGCCGGCCGCTGGCGCTCTCGACGCCGACGTTTACCCAAAGGTACTCGCACGGGCGGCCCCAGGTCAGCAGGCGGCGGATCTCCTTCAGCTCCGATTTTTCAAGCTGAACGATGGAGGCGACGTTGGCGTGATCGATCTGCATGAATGACAGGTCGGCGGCCTTGCGCATCGCTTCGAGAAGCTGGCAGAGGGCGGCGGGGTTGAGCTTCCAGCCCCGCGCGCCGTAGCGGAAGAAATCCTCGCTGCCGCTGACGACCGCCCGCAGCCCGGCAGCGGCGTTGGCCTCGAGATCGGCCAGAATGAGATCCTGCGGCAGGTGCACCATCGCCTTGGCCGAGCTGGTGCAGAAGGTGCACCCGTTGCCGCAGCCGCGCGAAAGCTCCAGAGCGCCCATGAGGCTCGCGCCGCGGATGGGTGCGATGGCGTCCAGGCACGTGCCTTGCTCGCTCACGTGGGCCGGCGGCGCGCCGCCGGCGAGGATCGATTCGATCAGAGCCGGCCCTGCCGACTCAAAGTAGCCTTCAAAGACAGTGTCTATGCCTTGCCGCTGCGTGGCGGCGGGGTCGGCGGCCCACTGCCACGCCCCCGCGCCGCCGGCGATAACGGTGAAACCATACTGTTGTTTAGCGGTGTTGATGCGATGCATCATTTCAGCGGTGAACTTGGCGGTGTAAAGCTCGCCGCCGCAGAACCAGTGCGTGGTGGTGTTGCTCATGGCCTGGCCGAGGGGGTCGCTCGAACTGACGGCCACGACTTTCGTCCAGGGCCCCATCAGACGGGAGAGAGTTTCCGGCGTGGCGACGGCTACGTCCGCCTCGGTCAGGCCATGCGCCCGCAGGGCAGATTCCACGCGGCGCAGGCCCAGCGGGGCGGCCTTGGCTCGCCCAGCCGCGTCAGTCGGCATGGGCGGAGAGAGCAGATGCCGCATCATGAATCGCGGGGTGCTGGTGGTCTGCATGGTGCCGAAGATTCCCTCGAACAGCACGCGGTAGTTGCCGCTGAGGGTGCGGTCGGCTACCAGCACGACCGATGGACGGAGGGTTTGGCTACTTTGAGTCATGGCAATCGCAGTCGCAGCCGCAATCGGATTCAGGGGCGTCAGGATCACTGCAGGCGCAATTGCCGCCGCCGCTGCAGTTGCAATCGCAGGCGCAGGCTTTGCGTTCGTTCATGGCCTGCTGCAACTGCTCAGCCGTCACGCTGCGGCGGCGCAGGGCTTCGTAGGCGTCGCCTTTGAGCAGGTCGTTGAGGTTCGCGCCGGCGGCGGAGCCTTGGGCGCGGCCGTTGATCTGCGGCGAGGAATGCTTGGGGAAGATGATTGCCCCCTGCGGGCAGACGCGGGCGCAGGCGGGGCAGTTCAGCTTGCAGTTGCGAGGCTTGGAGACGGCCACGCGGCCGTCGTCGCCGAGGCTGTAGACGCCGAAGAGACAGAAGTTCATGCACTGCTTGCAGTCGCTGCAGCGGTCGTAGTCGATGACGGGATACCAACCCGTCCAGTCTTGCGGAGCAGCGGGGAGAGTTTCATCGGTGGCGGATGCGGGATCGGTCGCCTGTACCTCGCACGCCTGCAGCGCCGCGGGGAGACTCTCGGGCGAGGCGAGGTCTATCGTGGTCGTGTTCTCAGCCAAGGGCGTGCCTGCGAAACGGGCAAGCCAACGCAGTGCGCGATCGCTGCACGCCAGGAGGACATCAACTGCCGGCAGGGGTTTGCGATCTGCTGCTTGCAGGCACAGGTCATCGACGATGGCGACGCCTTCGCCCCCGGTCAGCGCCTGGCGCATCGTGCTCAGCGCGCGCTCGTCTAGACTGTGGGCGTTGGAGCACAGGCACAGGAGTATCTTCTTATTCGCCATCCAGCACCAACCCTCCGCTCGCTGGGTCCTCAACCTTCCGATCGGGGACATGGCGGCGGGAAAACGGCCGCCATGGCCCCCGCGGTGCAACTGCTATTTCGATCCTGCGCAGACCAGATCGCCTTCGGCGTTTCGGGCGTAGATGCGGCCGCCGGACAGCACCGGCGCGGTCCAGCACTTGCCCGAGAGGATCTTGACGGCCAGCAGTTCTTTGTACGCCGTGGCCTTCGCTTCGGCGATGACCAATTTGCCGTCTTCGCTCAGGACGATCAGCTTTCCGTCGGCGGCCATCAGCGAGCCCTTGCCCATGCCTTCCTTCTGCCAGGGGCTCTTGCCATCGGCGAGGTTCACGCAGGTCAGGCGACTCTCGTCGAACCCGTACACGTGGCCGTCGATCAGTACGGACGTGTTGAAGTGGTTCCGCATGCTGGTGTTCTGCCAGAGGATCTTCGGCTGGCCGCCGGCGATGCTCACCAGAGCGCAGCCCTTGTTGTACCCGGTGGAGATGAAGATCTTGTCGCCGGTGACGATCGGGTCGGCGATGTTGGCGTCGTACTCGGTCTGCCAGGGCTGCTGCCAGAGCTTCTTGCCGGTCTGGGCATCGACGCCGTAAAGATGGCCCTTGCCGAAGATGGCCAGGCACTTCTTGTCGCCGTCGATATAGGGTACGGGCGTGGCGTAGCCCGAGCATTCGCTGCCGCTCTGCCAGAGCATCTTGCCCGAGGTCTTGTCCAGCGCCACGCCGGAGGTTCCCAGGTTGATCAGTAGCATCTTGCCCATCACGATGGGGCTGGACCCGAACGCCCACGTGGGCGTCTCGGCTTTGATTTCCTTGGCCACATCGCTCTGCCAGAGGAGCTTGCCCTCATCGCCGGTCAGGCAGAACACCTGCCCCCACTTGCTGACGGCGTAGACCTTGCCCTCGTCGACAGCCACCGTGGCGTGCGGGCCGCCTTCGTAATACTTGGCGCCCTTGTCGCCGGCGTAGGAGTACATCCACAACTCCTTGCCGCTTGCGGCGTCGAAGCAGTAGACGCCGTTGCGGTTGGCCGCGTAGCCCATTGTGTAGACGCGAGAATCTGCCACGGCGATCGACGAGAACCCCGTGCCGACCTTGGCCTTCCACAACACGACGGGCTTGGAAGCCTGCCACTTGGCCAGCCATCCCGTCTCGGTCGAGATGCCGTTATGGTCGCTCCCACGCCAGTTGGGCCAATCGGCGGCCACGGCGCAGGCGGCCGCAAGGGCGATCATCGACAGCGCCGCCGGCATCATCACACGGGTCTTCATCAGGCAAGTCTCCCATTCCTAATATCAGCGGTCTCTCTCGCCGCCGTGAACAGAGGAGTGTAACGTTCTGGCAATAAGAAATCCACCCGACATGGTCGTTAGCGGAGGAGCTTGCCCCGCGGGTTCTTGAGTTCAGGGAAGAAACCCGTCGAGTAAGCTCGACCGCTGATCCTTTGCTCTTGATTTTTGCCACATTTTGACGACGATCATGTCACCATGAGCAAGAAGACTTACTACGTCACCACGCCGATCTATTATGTCAACGACGTGCCGCACATCGGGCACTCGTATACTACCATCGCCGCCGACGTGCTGGCGCGGTTCTTCCGCAGCCAGGGGCGCAGCGTCCATTTCCTGACCGGCACGGACGAGCACGGGATCAAGATCGTCAAGGCCGCCGCTGAAAAGAACATGACGCCCACCGAGTTGAGCGACCAGGTGGTGGTGGGCTTCCGCCAGCTCTGGCAGGACCTGAACATCTCCAACGACGACTTCATCCGCACCAGCGAGCCGCGCCACGAGAAGCGCGTGCAGGCGCTGATCTCGACGCTGGTGGCCAAGGACGAAATCTACCAGGGCAAGTACGAGGGCTGGTACGACGAAGGGCAGGAAGAGTTCGTCACCGAGTCGACCGCGCGCGATAATCAGTATAGGAGCGCCATCAACGGCAAGCCGCTGGTGCGATACAGCGAGACGAACTACTTCTTCCGCCTGAGCAAGTGGGTGCCGCGGCTGATCGAGCACATCCAGGCTAACCCGCTTTTCGTGCAGCCCGACTCTCGCCGCAACGAGGTGCTCAGCAAGCTGCGCCAGGGCGTCGAGGACCTGTGTGTCTCGCGGAGCAAGGCCAAGCTGCCCTGGGGCATCGACATGCCCAACGACTCCTCGCACGTCGTCTATGTCTGGATCGACGCGCTGAGCAACTACTATACCGCCCTGGGCCTGCCCGCCATCGGCGACGAATATGACAATGGCAATGCGGGCTTCTGGCCTTGCGACGTGCACCTGATCGGCAAGGACATCCTGTGGTTCCACGCGGTGTACTGGCCGTGCATGCTGATGGCGCTGGAGATTCCGCTGCCGCGGTGCGTCTTCGCCCACGGGTGGTGGACGAGCGAGGGGCAGAAGATGTCCAAGACGCTGGGCAACTTCATCTCGCGCGACGAGATCGCCCGCCTTTGCGGCGAGTACTCGCGCGACGTGTACCGCTACTTCCTGCTGCGGGCGGTGGCGTTCGGGGCCGACGGAGATTTTTCCCTCGACCAGTTCCGCGAGCGTTACAATGCCGAATTGGCCAACGGCGTGGGCAATCTGTTGTCGCGAACGGTCAACATGATCGCCAAGTATTTCGCCGGCCAGGTGCCCCCGCCGGCGGCGCCGCCGGAGCAGGCGGCCGATATCGTCGCGGCGGCCGAGGCGCTGACGGCGTCGGCCGAGGGGCTGATGGAAGCCTGCGCCTTCCATGCGTATATGGATAAGATTCAGGCGATCGTGGCCACGACCAACCGGTTCATCGAGGTGACCGAGCCGTTCAAACTGGCCAAGGATCCCGCCCATCGCCAGACGCTGGCGGCGATCCTGCGATCGTGCGCCGAGGCCGTGCGGATCATCCTGCTGTACCTCCAGCCGGTGATGCCCGAGGCCGCCGCGGCCGGGCTGGCGCAGTTGGGCGTGGTGCCGGCGGCCGGCACGCTGGCCGAGCAGGGGCGCTGGGGCCTGCTCGGCGACGATGTAAAGGTTGGCGCATTCCAGCCGCTGTTCCCGCGAAAACAATGAGCGACGAACCGAAAATATCGATGGACGACGTGATCCTCGCCGACGGGCGCTACCCGCTCGAGGCGTTTCGATTCCTGCATGAGGGGCTCGAACAGGCCGTCGAAAAAGTCCACGGCGACAAGCCCGGCCCCCAGGGCCGCCACGTCACCGGGCGGCAGATGTGCGAAGCCCTGCGCGACCTGGCCGCCCAGCGATGGGGCATGCTCGCCCCGCTGGTGCTGGGGCGGTGGAACATCAAATCGACCCTCGACTTCGGCCGCATGGTATACCTGCTCATCGACCATCAGTTCATGAAGAAGACGGCCGAGGACAGCCTGGAAGATTTCAGCGACGTGTTCAACCTGCCCCAGGCCTTCCGCGACGTCGACGCCTTCAGGCTCAAGTCATGAGCAGGCCAGCGAAGCATCGCGCCGGCGCGGAGGCCGGCAAGGCCACGGACGCCGCCGAGCCCAAAGAAACGCCTCCGCCGGTGGACCTCTGGAAGGGCATTCCCGATCACGCCCCGCGCTGGCGGTGGTGGATCTACGCGGCAGTGGCCGCGGTTTTCCTTGCGTGGCTGGCCTTCCTTGTTTATGTTGCCTTGGCTGGCAATTGAGGGACCAAGCGACCAGCAGAGGTCTTGCCGGTGACTGTTGTCCGCAATTTCATCGCCGTTGTCCTGCTGGCCGCCGCCGTCGGCGGCTGCACCGACGCCGACCGCCGGCAGTGGGAACTCATGTGGGGCATCCAGCGCCCCTCTGACCTTGCCGACCCCTCCAGCGAGCAGGTGCCGCTTTCGCAAGTGGCCGCGAGCATGAAACTGCGCGTGCTCTCGACGTCGGCCTACAGCGCCATGCTGCGCGACGGGGCGGGCAACATCGTCACGCTGGTGGTCGATCCCGGCGGGGCGGCGCTGGTGAACGGGCGGGCGCTGACGTACGGCGGGCAGATCAACCCCGATGAAAAAGGCGATTCGCTGCTGCTGCCGCGCGGGCTGACAGAAGAACTGGCCGCGACGCTCCGCACGGCCTCGCGCCCGCGCCGACCGGTCATCGCCCCGGTGGTCGGCGGGCAGCCGGCCTCAAACCCCGCTACAACGGCCCGCGCCTGGGACCGGTGCTGATCGACGCCGGACACGGCGGCAAGGACCCCGGGGCCGTGGGCGGTTACGGCGGCCTCGTTCGCCACAGCGTGCGCGAGAAGGACGCGGTGCTGGCCGTGGCGCTGGAAGTGGGGGCCATCCTGCGCTCGCAGAACGTCGAGGTGATGTTCACGCGCAGCGACGACACGTTTATCCCGCTGGCCCAGCGCGTCGCCATCGCCAACCGTAGCGGCGCGCGGTTGATGCTCAGCCTCCACGCCGACGCCTCCGACAACGGCAGCGCCTCGGGCTTCACCGTCTACCTTGGGCGCAACCCCTCGCGCGCCTCGATCACGGCCGCCAGCGCCATCGCAGGCGAGATGACGGCCGGCGACTTCATGAGCCGCGGCATCCGCCGGCACCCCAAGACCATCCGCGTCATCAACGAACCGCGCATTCCGTCGGTGCTGGTGGAGATGGGATACGTCAGCAACAGCGCCGAGGCCGCCCAATTCGACCGGGCGGACCACCGCCGGCGCCTGGCGGCGGCGATCGCGGCCGGGGTCATCGACTATCTCAGCCCGCAGGCCTGGACGAGATAGGGACGCCTGCCACTTTCGCGGCGCTGTTCAGCACAACCCTCAGGTGGCCAATGCTGACGATCACGACCGCTCTCTTGCGCGGATAATGAAAGCGGCAAACGTCCCTCTTGACCCGCCGCGGCTGCAGCGGTAGAACGATGCTCCTATGAGAAGCACGGCTCTTCTGACAACATCCATCGGACACTATCCCAAGCGATCGGGCAAGGTGCGGGACATCTACGACCTGCCCGGGCAACTGCTGCTGGTGGCCAGCGACCGAATCAGCGCCTATGACGTCGTCATGCCCAACGGCATCCCGGACAAGGGGCGCGTCCTGACGCAGATCAGCCTGTTCTGGTTCGACCTGCTGGCCGACGTGACGCCCAACCACGTGATCTCGGCGGCCATGAAGGATCTCCCCGAGGACTGCCGCAACGATGAACTTGACGGGCGGTTCATGCTCTGCCGCCGGGCCAAGGTCGTGCCCATCGAGTGCGTGGTGCGCGGGTATCTCGCCGGCAGCGGCTGGAAGGAATACCAGAAGTCCGGCACGGTCTGTGGGATCGCTTTGCCCAAGGGGCTCAAGATGTCCAGCAAGCTGCCCGAGCCGATCTTCACCCCGGCCACCAAGGCCGAGCTGGGCGAGCACGACGAGAACATCAACTTCGAGCGGGCCTGCCAGCTTGTGGGCAGCGACGTGATGACGCAGCTTCGCGACAAGTCCATCGAGCTGTACTCGCGCGCCCGCGACTATGCCGCCCAGCGCGGTATCATCGTCGCCGACACGAAGTTCGAGTGGGGCCACGACGAAAACGGCCAGATCATCCTCATTGACGAATGCCTCACGCCCGACTCGTCGCGATTCTGGCCGGCCGACCAGTACAAGGAAGGCCGCGAGCAGGCCAGCTTCGACAAGCAGTTCGTTCGCGACTATCTCGACGACATCCACTTCGACCGCAAGCCGCCGGCCCCGCCGCTGCCGGCCGAGGTCGTGCAGGCCACGCGCAGCAAGTACATCGAGGCCTACACCGCCCTGACAGGCCAGGACTTTCCCTGGGAATAGGTCTCCGCTGCCCCGCCGTGGGGGGGCGCACGGGTCTTTCTCTTCCGCGCCGCTATAATTCCGCGAAGGGGGGGTGCCATGCCTGCGGGAAATCTGCTTCAGGAACATCTTCACTGGCTCGATCTGGCGCAGCAGGAACTGGAGTTCGCCCGCATCTCGCCCGGCGCCGGCGGCGTGCTGCTGGAGAACCTCTGCGACCACGCCCACCAGGCGGCTGTCAACGCCCTGCGGGCCGTGCTGGCCCACTATCATATTTCCTTCAGCGGCGATGAAGACCTCTCGCAGCTTCTGCGCCGCGTCCCGGACCATGCCGCCGCGGCCGACGCGCTCGGCCACGTCACCGCCCTCGAGCGCATCGGCGCCGCCGAGCCCTACCAGCGCGAAGTGCCCGTGACCGAGCCGCAATATCACGAAGCCCTGACCATCGCCCGGCGCGTCGTCGACTGGGCCCAGACCCTGATCGAGGCAAGTTAGGCTGTCTGCCGAAATTTCCGGAACCGTCGCGGCGGTTGTGCGTCTGATGACTTAGAACTCAAGGAGACGCACCATGAAACTAATCGATGCACTTCACGTAACCGCGGCTGCTGCCGGAACCCTCCTGATCACGCTGGCGCTTCTGTGGCCTGCGACGGTTGACGCTGTCGATCCGGCGGGCGCGAAGATCGTCGAGCCGACACTGACGGTTGACGGCTGGACCGTTGCCATGCGCAGCGACAAGCCTTCGTATGCTGTGGGAGAGAAGCCCACCATCACCCTCAAGTGCAGCAACCCCACTGCAAATGCGGTAGAGGGCGATCTGCAGTTGGCGATGACCGGCGAGTCTCCCGCGTCCAGAATGTCGCGCATGTCGCTGCCGCCGACATCGCTGTGGCAGGGGAATTGCGCCGTTTCCCTAAAGGCCGGCGAAACGCGCGAATACGTGGTCCCCGTCGATAAGGCCATTCCTGCGAACCTTCTCCTGACCGTAAGACTACTACACGCCAAGCCCCAAGCTGCGACAGTCAATGCGCGCGTGGCCGTCAACGCTGTGGCGATGTCGCTGGGCGTAATTGCACCGCCCAAGCCGGCGGCGCCTGTGGCCGCCAGGCCCACGCCCTCAGCGCAGCAAGCGGCGGCTGTGCAGACGCCGCTTGCCCAGGCCGCTATGCCAAGGCGATGATGTGATGAAATCGCGCCGCACGCTGCTGGGTGTCGTGCTGGGTCTGGCGGCCGCGGGAGTCATCCTGTCGCTGGCACCCGCGCAGCGCCATCGTTTACCCGGCGGCACGATCCTCAGCGAGTGCGACGGCGCGATCCGGGAACTGGTGATTCACTACACGCCCGCGGCCGCCGACGTCTCGGCGCCGATCTACCGCCAGTTCCTGCCGCAACTGCCCTCCGACGTGACCGTGTACGCGATCTGTCCCGATGCGGCCACCTTTGAAGATCTGTCCGGTCGAGTGGGGGCTCTCCGCTGCCGCCTCGTAAGCGTTCCGGTCGGCCACGCCATGACCACATGGTCGCGCGATCGATGGATCGCCCTGGCCGGCGAGGGCGCGTCGGCAATCCTGCTTTGCCCGTCAGGCGAATTGGCCGGTGAGGTCTGGCCCGACCGCGCCGGCGACGCCCGCACGGGGGAAGATCTCGCGGCGGCGGTCGGCGGCGTATCGGCCCGCGACGGCGGCCTGTTTTTCGATGGCGGGGACTTCGTGACCGACGCGGACGCGGCCTTCGTGACCCCGGCCGTGCTGCGGCGCAACGTCCAGCGCACGGTTCGCACGCCGCAGGAACTGGCCATCCGTCTGGAACGATCTGCCGGAAAGAAGATCATCCTTCTGACGGAAGCGCCCGATCATCACGGCGGCATGTTTATGATGGTCGCCGGCGAGAATCGAGTGATCGTGGGCGACCCCGCGGCCGCCAAGGCCCTGCTGTCCTCGCGTCCGGCGGGCCAGATCGACGCTCTCTGCCCGCCCGCCGGGGCCGACTTCAGCGAACAGACGCAGCAGAAATTCGAAGCCGTCGCCCGCCAGTGTCAGGCTGCCGGCCGGCGCGTCATCCGCATCCCGATTGTGCCCGGCCGTGACGGGCGAACGTACTTGACCTATCTCAACGGGATCATCGATAGCCGCGACGGCAAACGCACCGTCTACATGCCGACATTCCAAGGCGTCGGCGAACTTAACCGAGCGGCCGCCGACGTGTGGCGCAGCGAGGGCTTCGACGTGCGGCCCATCGACTGCACCAGCAGCTACCAGCACTTCGGCAGCCTGCACTGCCTGGTGAATGTCCTGCTCCGCCGGTAACGAGCCCGCCCCAAGGGGTGCCACGCACAACCCCGTTGTGCGTGTCCCTGAACCCTGAAAAGCAACACAACCTTTTATCGCGAGACCATTCTCTTCCCATCCACCGGTCTTCCTATCGGTACGCACATTGGCACGCACAACGGAGTTGCGCGTGGCACCCATTCAGCAAATGATCGCGGCCAGGTTGGCCAGTCCGCAGGCCGTTGCCTGCGGGGCGCCGGCGGGGGCGGGGGGATTGTTCGCATGGAGTTGGCCGTCGAAACGGAACTGGATCGTCCCCCACCCCAGGGCGTTGGGGGCTACGAAATCCTTGGCCGGGTTGTCGGCGATGTAAACGCACGAGGAGTGGGGCAGCGCCAGCTTCGCGGCGATGGCCTCGAAGGCGGCCGGGCAGGGCTTCCAGAACTCGCGGCCCAGGCTCTCGGTGAAGATCACCGCGTCCATCAGCCCGGCAAGCTTCAGCGCGTCGAGCTTGTACTGCTGGGCGGGGAGGAACCCGTCGGACAGAATCGCCAGCCGCACGCCGCGGCTTCGCAGCGACTGGAGCAGCTCGGCCATGCCCTCGAGCGGGCGGATGACGGGGCGGTGCTCGCGATAGATCTTCACCAGGCGGGCGAGCTGCGCCGCGTCGAAGTTCAGGCGGAAATGCTCGTTCATCGCGTCGAAGGCCTTGGCGCTTTGGCCGCTGACGAATCGCTGCCAGAGCCATGCGGCGAAATCCTCACACCGGCCCAGCGAGTTCTGGAGATGTTCCGCCACCGCGCGATAACCGCCGGCGACGTAGTCCCGCTCGGCGTAGAGGGTGTCGTCGAGGTCGAAAACTGCCGCTGCGATCTGTGGCTTTGCCGTCATGCCGATGTGCGGTAGGGCAGGTGCAGGGTCTGGTTATGGTCTTTGCGACGCGTGTTGGCGGCCTTGAGCGTCAGATCGAGGCAGTCGCCCTTGGCCTGGGCGAGCACCCATCCCAGCGGCCCGCCGGTCACCGGCAGCGTGTACGACACCGACGGCAGCGAGATCAGGTGCAGCCCGCGGTACTGGCTGGTGAACCATACGTGGATGTGGCCGTTGATGTACGCCTTGACCTGCGGGCGGGCCAGCAGCAGGCCCAGCACCTGGTCGGACTCTTCCAGCGGCGCCGGGCGGCGCGACCAGTTGATCACCTTGAGGTGATGGTGCGCCACGACAATGGCGGGCTTGTCCTTGTGCGCGTCCAGCGTGTGCGTCAGCCACGAGATCTGCTTGTGGCCCAGCGAGCAGCCGCTCCAGCCGCGCGGGTCGCCCTCGCCCATCGAGTCCAGCAGCAGCCAGTTGGCGTTGGGCGTTTCGATCAGGCTGACCTGTCGGCCGGTGACGGGGCTCTTGCCGGCGTACTTGCCCAGGCCCTCAAAGAATGGCGTGTGGCGGTCGTGGTTGCCGACCATCAGGTGCGGCTTCATGCGCGACAAGTCGGCCGCGTCGAGCACCTCGCCCAGCGACACGTAGCTTTTCTGCCGCCCGTTGAGCGCCAGGTCGCCGGCGAGGATTACGTTGGCCGGGCCCGACGGCACGGCCGCCGCCTGAGCCAGAGCTCGGGCGACGGTGCGCTTGTACAGCACGGTGTTGACGTGCGGGTCCGACAGCAGGGCCACGCAGTTGAGGTCGGCCGGGCCGCTGTCGAGAGCCATCAGCGATTGAGGCATGGCGCTGGCCACCCCGGCAGCGAAAACGCCTTTGAGGAAACTTCGGCGCGTGAGTTTGTGGTGGGTCATTGGTCTCTGTACGTCCCAAGAATCCGGTTGGATAGTGGAATTGTAACAAGTGTGCCCGCCCGGCGTATGGCAATTTGACATTTCCAATTTCCGATTTGGAATTTCCAATTGAAGGATGCGTGGCAGGCGTCTATGGGTGCCGCCGGGCTGTCTGCTGAAGAATTGGAAATTGTAAATTGGAAATTGGAAATGCCGGCGCAGCTCGCCCTCAGCCCCCGTGGCCTTCGCGCTCGTAGATGTCGCTGCGGGATGCCACCGTCTGCCACAGCGTCAGTATGATCAGCTTGAGGTCCATTGCCAGGCTGCGGTTCTCGACGTAGTACACGTCCAGCTCGATTTTCTCTTCGTGCGTGATGTTCCCGCGGCCGTAGACTTGGGCGTATCCCGTCAGGCCCGGTCGCACATCGAGCCGGCGTCGCTGGCGGGCGTTCCATTTTTCCGCCTGCACCTGGTACAGCGGCCGCGGGCCCACCAGGCTCATCTGCCCGGCCAGCACATTGAGAAGCTGCGGCAATTCGTCCAGGCTGGTGGTTCGCAGGAACTTGCCCACGCGCGTCAGGCGAGGATCCTCGCCCGACTGCGGCGAGCGGCCGTACGGGTCGGCGTCGCTGCGCATGGTGCGGAACTTGAGCATCGTAAAGAGCCTGCCCCGCAGCCCGACGCGCTGCTGCTTGAAGACGGCGGCGCCTCGCGACGTGGCGCGAATGACGACGGCGATGACAAGCATCGGAATCGCCAGGACCGCCAGCGCGATCAGGGAAAGGATAATGTCGATCAGCCGCTTGATCATGCGATCAATTTAACCGCAAAGGACGCAAAGGACGCAAAGAGTATTTGGACGGTTGACATCCCCAGAGACGTTGATACAGGGTCCCGCCACGATTCTGACCCTTGACGCGATGACCTGCAGACCCTGGCGGTTCAGTTCCTTCCGTGAACCTTCGGGGGGTTGTCTTTGGCTTGTTTCTGGAGCTTGTCCTCGATTTCGGGCGGGATGAGGTTTATGCGGATCCGTTTCTGCAGCCCGCCGGCCCGCACGTGGACGTACGCCTCCGGGTGCGGCAGTTCCAGGCGGACCAGCACGCAGTCGTGGTGCCAGGAGGTCCAGCTCAGCCACGCCACGGAACTGGGCGATTGCGTCGGCACCTGCACGTCGCCGCCCTCGAAGCGGAAAGTGCTGGTCATGTGGGCCGTCCCCCCCTCCACCACGACATACCCGTCCCACTTGGCCGGTCCGCTCTTGCCCCGGCGGTACGCCGCTTGCGAAAGCGGCTGGCCCTGGGCGTCCAGGTTCCCGCCCTTGATCAGCACGAACGCCACGAACATGCCCGGGCGCGCCGGCGGCGCGGGCTGCGAAGCGCCGTCGCCGCCGGGCGAATACGTCGCCAGATAGCTCTCGTACCCGCGGGCGTGGGTCACGTAGCAGAACACCCGCCCCGAGGCCTCCGGGTGCGTCCAGGAAAAGGTCTGGTCGGTCCAGTCGGCCAGCGCCGCGGCGTCGGGGTTCATCGCCGCCCGCACGACGGCCTCGGCTCGGCTGGCCGGAGCGGCCGCTCGTGCCTTGGCCGGTTGAATGCTCTTGCCCCTGCCGTCCTTGTCGGCTGCCGCGATCGCCGCCTGCGCCTCGCGCAGGGCCTCGGCGATGTCACGGGCCCTCTGCGCAGCACGGGCCGATTCCTCTCGCTTCAGCCGCGCCTCCATGGCCTGCTGCCTCTGGCGGTCCGTCGTCAGCACGCTGTTTACCGCCTCTTGTCGCACGCCCCGGACCAGCGCCGCCCGCGCTGCCGGCGCGGCGGCCGCGGCATACTCGCCGGCCTTGCCCGCACACTGCAGGCGGATCTCGTCGGCCGCGTCGGCGGGCACATCCTTCAACTCCGCCATCACCTCGACAAACAGCGCCTCGGCGAACCAGGCCTCCCGCTGGGCGTCGCTCAGGGCCGACAGCACGTCCCGCTCGCAGCGGTCGGCCCAATCCCGCAGCTTGCCCCGCAGCTCCGTGCGGCGCGTCATGATCTTCGTCATGGCGGCCGCATCGCCGCTCTGGCGAGCGCGGGCATACTGGTCCTCGATTTGCGCCTCGCGCTGCGCCGGCGTCTGGCCCTCCAGCAGGTCGGCCGCCCCGGTCTTGAGCTGGGACAGGGCACGGGCCAGCACAGCTTTCTGCTCGTCGGTGAGTTTGGCTACCCTCCCCAGCGCGGCATAGCGCCCGCCGGCGACGTCGGCCGCCAAGGCGTCGAAGTCCGCGGCCGCCTTCGCACCGGCGCTCGATGGCCCGCTGACATCGCCCCGCGCCCGTTCCCCGGCCCCTGCCGGTCCCCCCGGCCCGGTTACGGCCATCAGAACTGCCAGCACTCCCGCTGCCGCCATTGTTCCGTGCGCCTGTGCCCTAGCCGCCATCGCCGGACCCTTTCCGCAAGCCCCTCATATTTATAACCAGACGATGCCCACGCCGGCCCAACAAATAGGCTCTTCGTCACTTTTGACTGACTGGCACTTGAAGTACTCGAAGGAGGGCAAAGGGGTTTATCCCCGCCAGCGCGATCAGGGACAGGACAATGTCGATCAGCCGCTTGATCATGCGATCAATTTAACCGCAAAGCACGCAAAGGACGCAAAGAGTATTTGCTTCCTGCCCGTCCCGCCTCTACCACTGCGCCCGTCGCCACCGGGGACTGATTGGCAGCTAGCTTCTCTCTGAATCTGACGGACCAGCGATACCGGTGGAAGAACATGCCCGACTCGCGGCAGAAATCATCCGCACGCGGCTCCGCCCGACAGAGGAATCAATGCGTTTTCTCGGACACCATCCTGAATTGAGTGATTACTTCATGCCCTGCATGAAACAGAGGGGACAGTTCATGTCTACCGTATCCAAGGTCATTTTCATCCGCTTCTACTGTGAATACACCATCGTTAACGAGCACGTAGAATCGGACTCGGCCCTGCTGCGGCGTCGGGAATTTGGCCGTTCTCGTCATCTTTGTCGTGAGACTGCCAGCCATTTGTATGAAAGTCTTGGTTGCTGCTGCCACAGGCTCATGTCCTCCACCGCCAATGTAACCTCCGCCAGTGCTAAGGTAGAGGCTGGTGGTGCCGTCAGCGAGCGACACGAGCGTAGCGAACCCCCGAGAATTACCCATGTCCATCAAGCATCCCCATGCACCGCTGGGTGTTGGAGGGATACCGAACTTGGCGGCGGGTCCACGAAGCAGTTCTTCCCGCATCTCCATGAGCGGCTGGCTCTCAGCGGCGCCACTGGTGTTGGATGCAGGTTGGCGCGTCTGGCGATTCCTGAACTTCCACCACAAGAATGCTGCAATAGCGACAGCCAGACTGACAACCACTGCAATCACCATCGTCTTCATCGCAGTTCTCCCGAAAGGTGGCTGCAATCCTACCGGTTAGGTATGCGGAAATCCAAGAAGACAAGAAGGAAGTTCTACACCGACGCAACGATTGCGCCTGCGCGCAGCGCCATCGTTCGACTCGCCGAACAGGCCGCATTGTGGCGGCAGGGTTCAGTGCATCATGTCACGTAGCGCCGTAATCGCGCCTGCGATATCTTCGTCGGCACGGCCGACCGGACGCAAAAGACGACGGAAGTTGTTTCGTTGAGCGTTGGCGGGTGGGCGGGTGGCCTGGGTAAGTATGAGGACCGTGCCCGGGTGCCACGCACAACTCCGTTGTGCGTGCCCCATGTGCGTTGTGCCTGAGAGACTGTTCAATGGGAAGAGGACAGGCGGGATCGTTCGAGGGCCTTGTCTGCAGCGTGAGATTTTGGACACACCGACCGCGACCACGATGTATTCTGTAAATCATTGGTAAGAAATTACTTATGTGATAATTGCCGGGTTGAGTGGGTGTCGATGGAGGGCACGCCTTCCCCGAGACCGCTGTGAAAAGTACAACAAAGTGCAATAGTGGGGAAGCCTGCACCACTTTGCGATGCCACCGCGATGTCCTGCCCGGTCCCTCAATCAAATTGCCTTTGGCTAGTCAGGCCAGATTCGCCTTGTACCACTCGATGGCTTTGGCCAGGCCTTCTTCGAAGTAGATCTTGGGTTTGTATCCGATGGTCTTTTCGGCGAGTTTGACGTCGGCCAGCGAGTGCTTGATGTCGCCGGTGCGGGCGGGGGCGTAGGTGGCCTTGGCTTTGATGTTCAGCAGCGTGCCGAGCTGGTCGAGGATCTGGTTGAGGCTCGTGCTGCGGTTGCAGGCGATATTCATGGCCCGGCCGTCGCAGACAACGCCGGGCACCGTGGCGGCGCGGTAGTTGGCGTCGCAAACGTTCTCGATGAAGCAGAAGTCGCGGCTCTGCTCGCCGTCGCCAAAGACCGTGGGCTTCTGGCCTTTGAGCAGGCACGAGACGAACGCCGGGATGACGGCCGCGTATGTGCTGAAGGGGTCTTGGTACGGGCCGAAGACGTTGAAGTACCGCAGGCACAGCGTCTCCATGCCATACGCGGCCGCGTACGCCCGCATGTAGACTTCGCAGGAGACCTTGCTCGATGCGTAGGGGCTGATCGGCAGGGGCACCATGCCCTCGTGCTTGGGCGATTCCTTCTGGTCGCCGTAGGCGCTGCTGCTGGCGGCGAAGACGACGCGCTTGACGCCGGCGGCGCGGGCGCCCTCAAGGACCGTGATCGTCCCATTGACGTTGATGTCATGGCTGGTGCAGGGATCGTCGATGCTGCGGGGCACCGAGCCCAGTGCCGCCTCGTGGAAGATCGCCGCACAGCCGGCGACGGCTTTGTCGACGGCGGAGCGGTCGCGGATGTCGCCCTCGACCAGGTCGATCCGGTCGGCGATCTCGGTGAGGTTCTCGCGCTTGCCGGTGATGAAGCTGTCCAGAACGACGACCTTGTGACCGCGAGCCAGAAGGTACCGCGTCAAGTTGCACCCGATAAACCCCGCACCGCCGGTGACCAGATACTTCGCCATCGCACTCTCCATGTTTTTCGCCGCAAGGACACAGCCGCGCCAAAACCCGCGGCTTGAGGGATAAAGTATATAGGCTGATGGGGCGGCGGTCAGCAGATTTCACCTTTGGGAGTGTGGAAATGCGCAGGCGCTTCAGGAACGAATGTCAGCGGCGGGGCTTGCCCCGCGAGTTTTAAGCGTCAGGGAAGAAAACGCAAATCCGCAATATCTTGACTTGATTGATTGAAGCGGTAAGATAAAATATCCGACCCTTGAGTGGGAGACTGATCGATTGGATCGGCCTGAGCGTTGTTTGAAAACTCCAGGAAACCGATGTGATGTGGCATGGGCGTATCGCCCGTGCCGCAAAGATTGTCGCTGCGTGCAAGAGGCATGCGTCGCAGCGGCCATACGGGCTTGTAGCTCAGTTGGTTAGAGCGTGCCCCTGATAAGGGCAAGGTCGTTGGTTCGACTCCAACCAGGCCCAGTCTTCGTTCGCCGCAGGCGAATGAAGACTGCCACGGCGAAGTGCGCTTACGCACGAAGCCGGGCCGATTCATCGTGCCCGCGCTGCGGCGAACTACGCCTTGGCAAGCCCGTGTGATTGCCAATTTCCAATTGGCAATTTCCAATTGAACTCTGACACGGCAGCTCGACAGCAGGACGCCCCCGTTTCTTCAATCGGAAATTGGAGATGGGAAATTGGAAATGCTTTCGGGGACGTAGCTCAATTGGAAGAGCACAGCGTTTGCAACGCTGGGGTTGGCGGTTCGAGCCCGCTCGTCTCCAGTTCTTATTCGCCAAAGGCGAACAAGAACTGCCACGGCGAAGTGCCTTCAGGCCAGGTGCTGGGGAACTGGGCCACAGAGGCACAGAGAAAGACGAGAAGATCGATAAAGGGTGGCATGTCGACGTGGGCTCTGTGTCTCTGTGGCCCACGAACTTCCGGCCGTCTGCGGCGAATCGTGCTGAGGGATGAATCATGCAGCGGACAGCGAAAAACCAGAACCCAATCGCCCCCGGAACGTATCATGATAGAAGCTGCAGAAGCCGGCATGACGAATGGGGATTCTAGAAAGGCTGGCGAGTCGGATAAGAAAAAATTTTGAGGCCGACCGTCGCGGGCTCAGGATTGGCAAGCGACGAAAAGGCCTTAAAATCAAGCCTCTGGCGCGTGTCTGAGCCTCCGGAATAATTTTTTGCGAAAAATCTTAGACTGGTGCTTGACCGGGGTGGGGGCAATCGCGTATAAAGCTGTGCTCTGCACTTGGGAGCATTTAGCTTTCGAGTGCAGTGTTGTCTGGTGAGCCGATAGGGCTGGCCGGACGCGAGCGGTAAAACGGTTTCTTGAAAAGTAAATAGGGTAATAGTAGATCTTGCATAGGTTCATCGAAGATCTCGATGTGCCCGGCGAGCTTGGGACATTGGCTGTGGGCATGGGCCCGTGGCAAATGTGATCAAGCTACTAAGGGTGCATGGTGGATGTCTAGGCGTGATGAGGCGATGAAGGACGTGGTAGGCTGCGAAAAGCCCAGGCGAGCTGTCAAACGAGCTTTGACCCTGGGATGTCCG
>JAJFVE010000034.1 GCA_021371965.1 Planctomycetaceae bacterium | reverse complement strand
TGCGGCTGTTTATCTTCGGCCCGACCTCCCTGCACCGGTCCAGCCGCCGTGGCGCGCCGGGATCGGCGTGCGAACCCCTGCACTCGTGGGCGTCGGCGGCGGCGTCAGAGCAGTTGTGAACTTCCGCATCTCGCTGTAGAGGAAGCCGGACTTGCCGTTGTAGACGGGCCTATGGGGGTCTGCGCTCTGCCGCGCTCCCACCCGCCACCAATAGGTAGTCTCTGCCGACAATGGCCCTCGCAGCACGGCACTCTGCGGCGTTGAGGTGGTACCAGTCGTGCGGGCAATCGCTGTCCGGAACAGCGGTTCGCTGGTGCCATCTGGATCGCTCTCAGGGAATACTTCAACCTGGTATTCATTCGCCCCAACCGTCGACTGCCAGGTGAAGGTGATATCCTCGGTGGTTACGCTCGTAGAATTGGCAGCCGGCGTGGAGCCAAGTACAGGCGGCACGAAGAAGGTAACGGGCCCACACGCAGCGCTTGCCTCGCTGATCGCATTCGAGGGATCGACTTCAAGGTTCGGCTCAGGCAGGTCAACCACCTGGGCGGTGCCGATTGGAGGGTTGGTGCCGGGCGGCTGCAGCGGATCGATGATCCGGCGGACCCGATAGAAGTACCGGCTGCCAGCGACCAATGGATTGTCGACGTACGCGTACGTGACGGTGCCCTGGTCGATCTCCCCGTCCTCATTACGGTAGTCGAACTCGAACTCGGTATCGGCGAATTCAGTCGTTAGTGCCTCGTCGCTGAAAACGCTGAAGCCGGGATCGTTCGTGACGGCTATGATGTTCGTGGCCGAAGTCAGGAAGTTCCTGTTGTTGGTGCCGCGGTAGACTACAAAGCCATGGGTTGTCGCGCCCGCGGTCGACCCGGTGTGAATGCGCAGTTCGATGGTCGGTACCGCGCCAGGCGCTTCCTGATTCATGAAGCAGTCTACTGATGAGGGGCTGGCCGAGGTTGACCCGGTACCGATAGCAGCCACTCCAACAAGCAGCAGAAGCGCTGCCAGCATCTGACTGCCGCGCTTAACCTTCTTGCTTCGTTCCTCGGCGGCCATCGCACTTACAGGCTTGTAAATACGGTAGATACGGTCGCCGGTCGTGGGTATGGCGCCCTGAACCGCACGGGCGGTGGACATGCCAGCCTCGGCGTCCGCGATGCGGATGACGCCGACGCGCCGCATGATTACCTGCTCTACGTCCGGCTGCCATGTCGGCCGCATGACCAGCATGTCATCGCCGCTTGAGATGCCGTCGTCAGTTCCCAGGTTGATGTTGATATTGCCCTGGTCATCAACCATCTCTACGGCACCGCGGCGCACCGTCGCGCTGAGCATCTGCTCAACGCCGGCCTCAGCCGCCTGCCGCATTGCCTCATGCGTGACCTGAGCCACGTCGCCACTGAACCCTGGGATCGGCTTGGTCTGGATGCTTACCGCCGCGCCGTCCAGGTATTCGCCGATGGCTACGTCGAGCAACTGCAGATGCAGCACCACGCGCGCCTGGCCGTTGCTGGGGTCGACCCGCAGGTCAGCCAGATTGCCCACGAGGACCTTCTCAACATGCAGGCGCTGACCTAGTCGGACCTGCTCCGGAGTGGACAGCGGCGGCTTCATCCGCAGCGCCTGCATCTCCCGGTCCAGGTCCACTGTCGAGGTGACAATGTACTCTTTGCGGTCCTCGAGCGCCAACGCCGCGGCGGCCGTGACCTCGCGCATGAGCGCGGGCGTTGCGCGGTTTGTCAGGTCCTGGAATGGCACCACGGCTACTGCCGGGACATTCTGGGCGGCTTGGCCAAATGCCGATGGCAAG
>JAJFVE010000183.1 GCA_021371965.1 Planctomycetaceae bacterium | reverse complement strand
GAATGACCGAAGGAGCCACATAACTATTGTCCCGCAGATCGTCGCTCAGATTGTCTGCCATCTTCACAGCTCCTTGTCTTCTTGTTTCTTTGTCTTTTCCCATTCGTGACATTCGTGACATTCGTGGACGTAACTCCCGTTTTTCAGTCGTGGGACCACCGCTCGGCCTTCTTGAGCAGCTCGCGGGCGTCGGCTTCGGTTCGGCACCCGGTATGAATGAAGAGGCCGCGGGCGGAGAGTTCCTTCAGGGCCGGCTGCACTTCGTCGGGGCCGATGAAGATGTCGAGGTTCTTGCCTGCGGCCTGCACCTTCTTGAGCACGTCCATGTAATGCAGCGGGCTGGGCTTGCCCGAGCCGGGCAGGATCTGCAACGCCTGGAGGCGCGGCAGTTCCAGCAGCGCATCGACGTGGTTGAAGTTGCCCACGCCGTCGACGTGGTAGATCGCGTAGTCGAGATTCTCGAGCTGCTTGACGATGCCCGGCAGGAACAGCTTGTTGTAGTGTTCGGGCGAGATCATGTACGCGAAATCGTTCTGCGGCGAGTAGAATTTGCCCGGCGCCCACAGCGGGTACCACGTGGTGGCCCCCTCGGCGGCCTCGCGGGTCATTTCGTACAGGCGGTTGTAGACGGTGATCCACAGGTCCATCAGGTACATCTCGGCGGCCAGCACGTCGTCGGGGCGGTCGAACAGATCGTACAGCAGCGGCTCACTGCCCCGCAGCCAGGCCAGGGTGTCGCCGCTGCCGCCCAGCGCGGTCACCAGCGAGGGGATGCACTTGCCCGCCGACTCCTTGACCGCGCGGGCCTGCAGGCGCAGGACGTGCGCGTAGCGTGGGTTGTTCTCGTCGAGCTTGAGGTGCGTGCAGTCGAGGCTGTCGCCCGTCAGGATCGGTTGCACCCAGCCGGTGTTCCAGTCCAGATCCACCCGGCAGCCCAGCAAAGCCGGCAAACTCTCGTGGCCGGGGTGACCGGCCGACCAGACCGGAAAGGCTTCGCCGCCGAAGTACGCGCTGCCCATCCAACTCGCCGCGCAGCCGCTGATGTAGTCCAGATCCGTCCAGCGCTCTTCGGGCGTGTCGGGCCGCGGCGGCGCCGGCGGGCAGGGCAGCGGCTTCTCCCGCGCGCCCGTCACCCACATGCCGCAGCGGCCGGGGTTCTCGTGCGCCCACCACGCGCGATAGAAGTCCTTTGTTCGCTCCCAATCCTCTTTATACAGAAGGTTCATGGCGTCACCTCGTAGCACGGGCATCTTGCCCGTGAGTGGCATGGGCGTCCCCAAGGGACAGGTCTCGCCCATGCTCCCGTCCGTATCGCGGACGTCTCGTCCGCGCGTTCCGCGGGCGTCCCGCCCGCGGTCCCATCACGTGTCGAGGACATGGCGGCCAAGAAACGGCCGCCATGGCACCCGGGAATTGTCCGCGTGGCGAGCGAATCTCTCAATCGAAAACCGTCTGGGCGGTATAATCGCGGCGCGGGTTGAAGTGATAGACCTTCTCCAACAGGATCATCGACCATGAAGACATGCATCGCGACGGCACTAACGGTACTTGCGGCATTTTCATCTTCGCCCGCGGGCGAGACTGCCGAGGCGCCGCAGATCAAGACGCAGGTGCTCAAGGCCTCCTGGCAGTTCAGCATCGACGAGGGCAAGACGTTCATCGACGCTCTGCCCCCGACAGCCAAGACGCTCATGGCCCGGGCCACATTCACGGTTGACGACCCCGCGGCCGTGGCGGGGTTGTGGCTGACGCACGTTGACGAAAAGCTGCCGGCGCCGCTGGCGCCGACCTGCATCGCCAGCGCCTTCGCCATGGCCGGACATCGCGAGGCCCGCGATAAGAACTGCGGCGCCAGCCCGCTCTGGACGTACACCAAGGTGCAGGTCAACGGCAAGGACATCACCGGTCCGCAGGAGGCGATGGTTTACATTGCACTTCCCGTGGAACCGGCGGCAGTGCTGGTCAAGGGCGCCAACACGCTGACGGTCTCGGGTACGCTCTGGTCGCTGGCGACCGGCAAGAACCCCTGCCCAACCAAACCGCTGCAACTGCTTGCCGCAGCGCCCCAGCCCGCTGCCGTTCAGGGTGGGCCGCTTCTGGGCATGATCGACGCCGGCTGCCCCACCGTTAATTGCGCAACGCCCATCCCGGCCATCGTGACCGTCACAGCCAGGCCCACTGAACCCGCCGGTGCGGAGGTCTCTGCCAGCTCGCAGCTTGGCCTGTACCACCAGGTCAAGGTTCCGCTGCCGGGCGGGGTGCGAAAGTTCACTTACAGCATCACCAGCCGCGTCGGCTCACATGAAGCCAAGGCCGGGCCGTTCGCCGCGCGACTGCCGGCCGCCGACGGCAAGGGCTTCAAGCTTGTGGCGATGGGCAACACGCGGTGCCATGTGTACACGGTAAGGAATGGCCCGATTCTGGCGGCCGCCATGCGTGCGGTGGATCCCGATGTCTTCGTGCACGTCGGGCAGGTCGTCGAACTGGCCACGTGGGATTATCACTGGGAGCCGTTCTTCTTCAATCAGTACCGCCCGCTGGTCTCGGCTGTGCCCACGTATTTGAGCCCCGACGGCGGCGACCACATCGGCCGCGTGTTCCGGGCGTTCGGCATTGGCGGTGACGACAAGCCGATGAACTGGACAGCCGCCTTCGGAGACGTGCGGCTGATCGGTTGCGACGGGGCGTACGAGTGGAAGGCCGGAAACGACAATGCCCAGTGGCTCGAATCGGTCCTCAAGGCCGCCAAGGAAAAGTACATCATCGCCTTCGACCACTTTCCGGGCTACACCGACGGTTACCAGAGCAGCCCCCACGGCGGGGCCGGCGAGCGCACGTTTCCGCCGATCAAGCAGTGCCGTGAGCTGATCCTGCCGATGCTGGGCAAGTACAAGGCCGCGGCCCTGGTCTCGGCGTACGACTACAACTACGAGCGGCTCGAGCCCACGCCCGACAAGGGCGTCACGTGCATCATCGTCGGCGCCGGCGGGGCCAAGACCTACTGCCAGGGTTCGCCCAACGAGTTCACCAAGACCGCCAAATGGATCCGCGTGACCTCGTTCGTGCAGTTCGAACTCAAAGCCGACGGCCTGGAAATGACCGCCATCGGCATCGACGGAAAACCCATCGACTCCAAGACCTTCAAGCCGCGCTGATCGCTGCTGCTCAAGACGACGGCTGCTGGCCGCGCAGGGGCGATATAATTTCGCAAGCGTACCTGTCCACGTGAGGGGGGCAGATGAAACGTCGCAAATGGTTCACGCGGCTGACCAAGAACACGGCCCATATCACAGGGCGACCGGTTGCCTTTGTGATTGCCGTGGCGGTCGTGGCGATCTGGGCCGTCCTGGGGCCTCTTTTCGGTTTCAGCGACACCTGGCAGCTGGTGATCAATACCGGCACGACCATCGTGACGTTTCTCATGGTCTTTCTGATCCAGAGCACGCAGAATCGCGACACCGAGGCCATGCAGGTCAAACTCGATGAACTGATCCGAGTCACGCGAGGGGCGCGGTCGACCCTGCTGGACCTGGAGGAACTCGACGAAGCGGACCTGGCGGGCATTCAGGTGGAATACGAGAAACTGGCCGCCGAGGCGCGCAAAGAAGCTCGCGGAAAACCCGGCAAGGGATCGAAGGCGGACGCCTCGGGTCCAAATCTGGACGTTCCTTCCGCAGATCGCTGATTATGGGCGCAATACTGAAACGACGTAGCAACTCTACTGGCTGCTGGCTACTGCCGCTTGCGGCGCTTTGGGAACAAACAACAGCACAATCACTCCCAGAACCGCGACGCCGGCGAAAGTGTAATACAGTCCCGCGTATCCCAACGCATGGACAAGCGCCCCCCCGAGCGCGCCGCCAATCAGCGATCCCATACCGTAGGCGATTCCCGCGAACATCGATTGGGCGCTGCTCTTCATCTCCGGCGCGACCAGGCGGCTGATGTACGCTACCGAGGCAGTGAAAAACGCCCCGAACGACAGCGAGTGCAGCAGTTGCAGCGGGATGATCTGCCAGGCGGCCGTGGCCGAGCCGAAACCCCAAAGTCGCACGGCCGTGCCGACCAGGCTCAGGCCGAACAGGCCTCGCACGCCGAAACGCTTCATGAGCCGCCCGCTGAAGAAGATCATCGGGATCTCGCTGATGGGCCCGATGATCCACAGCCAGCCGGTCTGCTCGACGTGCAACGACTCCTTCAGGTACAGCGTGAAGTAGTAGTAATAGCCGGTCATGGAGATGCGGCCCATCACGGCCGCCAGCGTCAGCAGCACGAAGCCTCGCTGCAGCAGCACGCGCAGGTCCGGGCGATATTTCACGCGCGTGCCGGCCGCATGCACCGGCGGCAGCGACAGCAGGCTCAGGGCGTGTAGGCCCATGCCCACGACGATGGCGATCATCAGCAGCCCCCGCACGTCGGCGATCTTCTCGACATCCAGGCACATCATTGCCAACACGCCGGCGATAAACGCGGCAGACCCGAACGAGCGAACAAACCCGTAGTCGCCGCCGCGCAAGTGGATGTACCGCATCGTCAGCCCGTCCGTCAGGGCCAGAATCGGCTCGCGGAAGAAGCCGTAGACCATGATCGCGGCGATGGCCGCCGTGAGCGAACTGCCCGCCAGCCACAGCAGCACGAACGCCGGAATCGTCGCCAGCACGGCCACGCCGATCACCAGTCGCGGCCGCCCGAGACGGTCAGAAACATATCCCCACAGCGGCGGGGCCAGCATCGTCATCATCCCCATCGCCCCCTGCAGCAGGCCGATATCCTTGTCGGCAAAGCCCGCGTGCTTGAGAAAGAGCTGAAGGTACGGCGTCACCACGCCCACCGGCAGGAACTCGGCGACATATACCCAAAGAAAACACGCCGCCACGCCAGGGGGAAACCCCGCCAGGCCCGGCCGCGCGTCGGATGATTGCAGCGTGTCATTCATGGAGCAAACATGATAGCGGGCGTTGCCGACGCACGCCACGTTGACGAAATCGCCTCCCGACGCGACAATGGCGATGCTTCCTTACAGGAGGATTCTGAATGTTGCCCAGCGTCGATTTTTGCGGCCTCAATGTGACGCGACTGGTGCTGGGGGCCAATCCCTTCGGCGGATACAGCCATCAGACGCCGCAGCGCGACCAGGCGATGGTGAACTACTACACGCCCGAGAAGATCATCGAGACGTGGCATCGCGCCGAAGCCGCGGGCATCAACACGATGGTCACCAACAACGAGACGCCGCACGTGACCGAGGCGGTGAAGCGGTACCTCGGCAGCGGGGGCAAGCTGCAGTGGATCGCCCAGGTCGGCACGCCTTCGCTGGAGGCCATGCCCGGCTGCGTCGATGCCGCTATCGCCATCGGCGCCAAGGCCTTCTATTTTCACGGCATGTGGATGGACAATCTTTTCGCCGCCCATGACGAGAAAACGCTGCGTGCCTGGGTGGCCCACGCGCGGCGGCACAGGGTGCCCGTCGGGGCGGCCGCCCACAACCCGCTGACGCATTACTGGATGGACAGCCTGGACCTGCTGGACTTCCACGTCGTGTGCTTCTTCAACTGCGGCAGCGTGCATGCCCGCAGCGGGCATCGCTTCCGGTTGACCGATGCGATCGCGGCCACCGAGTGCATCCGACGCCTGCGCAAGCCGTGCGTCGGCTACAAGATCATGGCCGCCGGGCGAATCGACGCGGCAATGGCGTTTGAATACGCCTTCGACAACATCAAGAGCACCGACGTCGTGAACGTGGGCATGTTCCGCGGCGACAAGGACGACATGGTCGAGGAGAACGCGGCGATCGTGCAGCGCCTGCTGAGTTGATCGCCAAGGCTGGATCATGACCGTGCAGTAGTGTTGTTGGCGGCGGGGCTTGCTTTGTCTTGGTTTTGGTTTCTTCCGATCCATTCGTGACATTCGTGCAATTCGTGGACGTAACCTCCCCGATCTCCCCACATGCGGGTACCATGCAGTGATGGGAAATCGCACTCGAACACTGACGGCCATGTACGCCGCCATGCGGCGGCGGTTTGGGCATCAGAACTGGTGGCCGGGCGATACGGCTCTGGAAATGTGCGTCGGGGCCATCCTCACGCAGAACACCAACTGGGGCAACGTCGCGCGGGCCCTGACCAATCTCAAGGCCGCTGCGGCGCTGGACCTGGTCGTGCTGCATGAGATGCCGCCGGCAAAGCTGGCCGAACTGATCCGCCCGGCGGGGTACTTCAACATCAAGGCCCGGCGGCTGAAGAACTTCATCGCCCGCGTGGCCGAGGACTTTACCGCCAATCTGGCCGCCTTCCTGAATCGCGATGTGCCTCAACTGCGGGCCGACCTGCTGGCGATCAACGGCATCGGTCCTGAGACAGCCGACAGCATCATCTTGTACGCCGCCCACAAGCCCAGCTTCGTCGTCGACGCCTACACGCACCGCATCCTGCTGCGGCACGGACTGGCCAAACGCCGGTACGGCTATGACGCGATCAAGAGCATGATCGAGCGCGCCCTGCCCCAAGACGCAGAGCTGTGGAACGACTATCACGCCCAACTCGTAGCCGTGGGCAAAACCCACTGCCGCCCTCGGGCAATCTGCCGCGGTTGCCCGTTGCAGCGGTTCGCCCACGACGAGCACAAACAACCGGTGAGGCGGTAACCAGGAGCCGGTAGCCAGTAGCCGGAAAGAACGAAGAAGAGTTCTCCACGGGCTACTGGCTACCGGTTCTGGCTACTGCTCCCGTCGTATAATGAGGAAGAAAGGGACCGCCCATGGATATCGAAACATACATCAAGGAATCGGGCACACAATACGAGAGGCACGACCATCCGACGGCGTACACGGCCCAGGAACTGGCGGCGGAGGAGCATGTCACCGGAGACGCGGTGGCCAAGGCGGTGGCTGTCGAGGCCGACGATCATTGCGTGCTGGCGGTGCTGCAGGCCACGCACAAGATCGACCTGGACCGCCTGGCCGCGGCCTTGAACGCGCGGCACTGCGTGCTGGTGAACGAGGATAAGATGGCCGAGCTTTTCCCCGATACGGAACTGGGGGCCGAGCCGCCGTTTGGCCAACCATACGGATTGGAGACGGTCGTCGATGAGCCGATGACGCGGTGCAAGACGATCACCTTCAACGCCGGCTCGCACAATCGCGCCATTCGGATGCGATTTGAAGATTACCGCAGACTGGCACAACCCAAGGTTGCCGAGTTTTCGCAGCACATCTAGGAGCCTGTCGGCGGTGATCAGTAGCTGGCAGCCCTAAAGCGATAAACGCAGCCTGGGGCGAAGACAGACCTCGGTTACTAGAACTCGTCCTCGTCGGACTCCATCGTCTCTTTCCAGAGCTCGAGGTTTTCCAGGTAGACGGCCGTGCCGCGGGCTACGCAGGTCAGCGGGTCGTCGGCGCGGATCACGCTCAGGCCGGTGGCGTTGGCCAGGACCGTGTCGCAGCCGCGAAGCAGCGAACCGCCGCCGGCGAGGGTGATGCCGTTGTCGACGAGGTCCGCGGCCAGTTCGGGCTCGGCTTTTTCGAGCGTGCGCGTGACGCAGTCGATGATGGCGCCGACGGGCTCTTTGAGGGCCTCACGGACTTCCTCGGAGGAGATGACGGCCTTGCGGGGCAGGCCCGAGATCATGTCGCGGCCTCGCACTTCCATGGTCAGTTCCTGCTCCATGGGGGCGGCCGAGCCGATCTGGAACTTGACCTTTTCGGCGGTCTGTTCGCCGATCATCAGGTTGTACGTGCGCTTCATGTGGGCGGCGATGGCTTCGTCCATATCGTCGCCGGCCACGCGGATCGATTCGCAGACAGAAATATCCGCCAGCGACATGATGGCCACTTCCGTGGTGCCGCCGCCGACGTCGACGATCATCGAGGCCGTCGGTTCGGTGATGGGCAGGCCGGCGCCGATGCCGCAGGCCATGGGTTCCTCGACGAGGTACACCTTGCGTGCCCCGGCGCGTTCAGCCGAGTTCAGCACGGCGCGCTTTTCAACGGCGGTGATACCCGAGGGAACGGCGATGACGACGCGGGGCTTGACCAGCGAGTGGCGCTTGTGGACCTTGCGGATGAAGTAGCCCAGCATGGCCTCGGTGATGTCGAAGTCGGCGATGACGCCGTCTTTCATCGGGCGGATGGCGCTGATCGAGCCGGGCGTCTTGCCGAGCATTTCCTTGGCGACCAGGCCCACGGCGTTGCCGCCCTGGAGGACGCGGTTGGTGCCGCGTTTGACGGCCACCACCGAGGGCTCGTTGAGGACGATGCCCTGCCCGCGGACACAGACGAGGGTATTGCAGGTACCCAGGTCGATGCCCATGTCCATCGAGAACAGGCCAAGTAATGAGTCGAATATCATCGAGTTATTTCGATCCGCAAAGGTTTTTCCAGCACGCCGCCCAGGATCCCGGAGACGCCGGAAGCGACACCGCCGCCGGTAACGTCGCCGGTCCGCCCGGCGACATCAGACAGCCGCCGGCGGCGGCAGGAGCGAAGTCGGCTGGCTTTTGAAGATATCCCAAAAGTTGCCGCCGTAGCCGTTGACCGACAACAGGTTGTACAGTGCAAAGCCGACGCCGACGGCCAGAGCCACGATGGCCAGAATAATCAGGAACGTATAGATATCCGATTGCGGTTTGACCGTGACAACAGGTTGGCTGGGTCGTCCTTCAGTCATATCGGCCTCTTTACTGCTTCCGCAGCAGGTTGGTGGTAACTTTGTCGCCCTGCTTGACGTCGGTGCGCTGCTCGAAGAGGGTGCCGGCCGACTGGTCGACGCCGACTTCCTGCACGCGCAGGTATCCGACGAACTGCGAACCGCGGAAGACGATGAGCTTCATGCCGGCCTTCATGCCCTTGGCCGAGCCGAGGTTGATTCCGGCCAGGTCGCCGCGCACGGTAGTGACAGTGCCGTCGATCTGCGGGGCCACGTCGGGCAGGTTCGGTTCGGCGCGAGCGCCTTCGCCGCCACCGGCAGCGCCGACGGCAATGGCGGGCACGGCGCCGCCGGCGGGAGCGCCCTCGGCGACCTGGGCCTCAAGGTTCTTGATGCGTTCGTTGAGCTCGGCGATTTCTTCGCGGAGCGTGGCGGCCACTTTGCCGGCCAGTTCAATCTGGGCCTGCTGTTCCTTGGTCTGCTCTTCCAGTCGTCGCGACTTGGTTTCGAGCATCCCCTTTTCCTTTTCAGCGACATTGAGCTGCTCTTGCAGGAGCGTTCGCTGCTTGATCTCGAGGTCGAGGTTGCCCTGGAGTCCGGCGCGGATCTGCGTCTCCTTCTTGCGCTCGTTCTGTTCGTCGGCGAGCTTGCCCTGGGTGTCCATCAGGTCTCCCCGCATGCGGGTGAGGTCGGTGGTGGTGGAGGCGCGAAGGGCCTGGAGTTCGTTGGAGAGGCGCTGATTGTCATCGTTGCTGCGTTGAACGATGAGGGCATTGTGGCGCGACTGCATCTCCATCACCTTGATGCGCCCCTGCAGTTCGGTGGCCTGGTTCTTCCAGTTCACCGGAACAGTGGCCTGCCGGACGAACACCGGCACGGAGAAGAGTATCAGCAGGACCAAAACGACCACGCTGATCTTGGTTAAAATACTCAAGTCGCATCTCCTTCAATGTATCTCGCGGTTACCGGGCGCGCCGGGAGGAGCCCCTGGCGCCTCGTTCCTTACGTCCGGGGCAACATCCGCCCGGCTTTGATTCTAGACTACGCCCACGGCCGGTCAAGCGCTTTTATCGGCACGGCCGGCAAACTTTCGTCAGAGCATTTGGGGGCATCGCCGCCCCGGCGATGTCTACCACCACTTCCACACCGCCGAGGCCGCGCGCGGGCGCATCGTCTGCCCTTGACCCAGCAGGCGCCGCACGCTCATCGCCGCCACGACGCGCGTCGGCCCGCGGGTGCTGTGCATCAGCGGGAACAGGTCGTCGACCGCGCCATCCTTGCCCATGTATCCCAACGACGTCGCCGCCAACTCGCGGAGCACGTCGCAAATTTCCTCTGTAATTTTATAATCGCCCTTCATCTCACGTCGCAAAACGGCCGCGGGCTCGCGAAGGCTGTTCATGCACAACTCGTATCCGCTATGGTCGAAGTACCCCTGCCGCCCCAGTGCCCCTGCCGCCGCCACGCGCACCAGGACCGGCTGGTCGCTGCACAACAGCGACTCCAGCGTTCCCTTGAACATGCTGGCAGGCTTGACGCGCCCCATGGCGTGCACGGCCACCACCTGCAGGAACTCCGTGGGGGTCTTGGAGTAGGTTTCCAGATATCGCAGCGACGCGCGGTCGCCCAGCAGCGACAGCGACTCGACAATCTGGATCTGCACCATGCGGTCCTGCTCGTCTCGCTGCTGCATCTTGAGATGGCGCACGGCCGACTCGTGGTCGATGCGCCCCATGATGAGCGCGGCGCTGCCGCGCACTTCGCTTTCCTTGTCGCGCAGCAGCACGGCCAGGTCCTGTGCGCGCGATGAATCGCCCAGGCGATACAAGGCAAAAATCACTGCACAGTACGTGCGCCGGTCGGTCTCCCAGAAGTTGCTGCCCTTCGACTGGGCCATCGCCTGAAGAACACTCTTGGCGGGGGCGTACTCCACGTCGCCGATGGCCATGGCCGCGGCGCTGCGCACGCCGGGGCTGGGGTCGCTCAGGGCATTGAGAAAGATCGGGCCGGCCGACTTGCCTTCGGTGCAGGCCAGGGCCTCCAGGGCCATCCATCGCGTGCGGGCGTCGCTGTCCTGCGCGCAGCGACGAAGGACGACGTCGGCTTCGGTCCAGGCTTTTTCCGCATTCATCCGGATTTGCAGCGGGTGCGCGCATCCGCCAACAAGGGGCAGGATCATCCCCGCCAGGGTGATCGCCGAAAGTGCCCGGAGCCGGCAAAACCTTTCCATGGTCATCCCGTTATCTCCTGAGAACGTCGCGGCCGCTTCCATGCCAACCAGGCCGCCAGGCCCGCTCCCGCCAGGCACACGGCCCAGGCGAAGACGTCGCCGAAACGACTGTACACGCTTACGCGATTGTCTACAAGAATTTCCCCGCCGCCGGTGGGATCTTTTTTGCCCGCCCCCGCCGGACCGAACACCATCGTGCCGCAGACCATCGTCGCCTTGCCGTCTGTGCCGCGGACCTCGCCCAGCAGGCGGCCGTTAGAGTCGATGGCCGCGCTGATTCCGGTATTCACCGCTCGCACGATGGGGACGCGGTTTTCGACCGCCCGGAAGAAATAGTGCGCCAGATGCTGCGACTGCTCGGTGCTGGCATGCACGGCGATCGTACGGGAAAGCCGGTCGCCCGGTGCCGGCGCCCGCACGGCCTCGACGATCTTCGTCGTCAGCGTTCGCCCCTGGCGGCCTGTGACAGTCACCGCCGCGACATAGAGCGAGCCGCGATGAACCTGCAGGAGCGTCCCGATTTTGACGTCGTCATTGCCCTCGACGCTGGCAGTCACCCATGGGGCCTTGGCGGAGGTGACGCTGGCATTGACCTCGCCGGCGTATTGCTGATAGACGAACCAGCCGTCGTTGGAGAGGTTGGCCATCACGAGGTTGGGGATCTTCCGCCCCTGAGGCATGACCATCTGGCGGCAGGCTTCGGCGAGGGTGCCTTCAAAGCAGATGGGGCTGATGATGTTCCAGCTCCTGTCGCCGCGATTGAGCGTAAAGACATGGGCCTCGCCGCCGGGCTGCAACTGCGACATTTCCTGGGGAACGAAGCTTTGCAGCGTTTCGTGCAACCACGGCCACCACTCGAAGGGGACCGCTTCGCCGAAGGGCACCAGGTGCATCTTGTCGTATCGCTGGGAGACCTCGGGCGAGCGGTCAAACCACATCGCGCTGTTGTGCAGAACCGGTTCGGCGTCGCGATGGATTTTGTCTTCGACCTCGCTGGCCCCGCCGGCCAGGATCGCGCATCCAACGGCCTTGGAAGCCTCGGCGATCCTCTGGCGATAATCGCGCAGCTTCGCCAGCTTCCGGCCGTACTCGGCTGCCTTGTCGGGGTAATTCAGCTCCGCGGCCATCGTCTGAACCTGGCGCAGCATCCGTTCAAACTCGGGATTGAGACCCACCGGCAGCATGGTCTCGGGCCAGATGACCAGATCGCAGCCGGCGCCCTCGAGTTCTCGCGTGCGGTTGATGTGCTGTTCGAAGATGCGTTCGGCGCTGGCGGTTCGCTTCTCCAGGGCAATGGGGAATGCCTCCTGGACGACGCCCAACACAGGCCCCGGAGACGTCGTCGATTGGTTGAGCCGCCAGGTGCCATATCCCAGCAGCACCGCCAGCACGACCGCCGAGACGATCGCCCCGGTCAGGATCGACCGATGGACCGCGGCCACACCGGGCCCCTTGCGCACGAACAACGGCGAGTTGAGCAAGTCCAGCAGCGCCCCGTTGACCATGGCCACAAAGAACGTCAGGCCATACTGGCCGGTGATGTCGGCGATCTGGATCAGCCGCGCCTGGCGGTACTGCGTCTGGCCTATCAGGAACCAGGGAAACTCGATCACGTGCGCCCGCAGATATTCCACCGCCGTCCAGACGATCGGCAACACGATCCACATGGCCATGCCGCGTCGCATGGCCGCCCGCAGCAGCAAGGCCGCCACCAGCCAGTACAGCGAGAGATACGCGGCGCCGGCCAAGTAACCCGCCGGCGTGATCCAGGACAGCCAGTGCACGTTGACCAGCCAGAACAGCAGCCCCGCCAACGTCGCGCACAGCACCTGCCAGCGCCCCTGCCGGCCCGGAACGATCGCCATCAACCACGGAACCATCGCAATGTACGCGACGTACCAGGCGTCAAGGGGCGGCTGCGACAGCACCATCAGCGCCGGCGTCAGAAACGCCAACGCCGCAACGCTCAATCGCCGGCGCAGCTTCAGGCGCGGCTGAAAGATCTGCGGCGGCGCGGTCACGGCGCTGCCCGCCATCGTATTGCTATTGCGATGACCCGCCATCCGTTCTCGACTGTCCTTTCGATCGCGCGTCGATACCGGCCGCTCCCTGCCATTCAGCGTCCGCTCTTTACATCGGAAGCTCTCGCGGAGTACCATGAGCCCGATGGTTGACGCCGACGCTGCAAACGCGAAGCCCCGACCGATGCTGCGATCGGCGGTGGTGCTGCTGGTGGTGCTGGCCGCTGCAATCGCGGCGGCCTGGACCGTCGTATCCGTCCGCGCCGGCGCCACGCGGCGCGGAACAGAAATTGTACGACGCCTGCGCGAGAAGGGACTGGCGCATTTTCTGGGGTCCCAGCCGCAGGTCCATGCCTATCTCGCCACCCGCCCCGACGGCCGCACGTACGGATGGAGGCTGGTGCGGATCGAACTGGCCGACGGCAACTACGCCGGGCTGATCGTGGATGAATTGCAGGATGGCGCCAGGGCCCAGCACTCCACCGAACACTGGCAGGCCGCCGCCGATCTCCACCAGGTTCGCTACGAAGCCTCCGAGACGATCACCGGCCAGCAGACCCGAGGCATCTCCATCGCCATGGCCACGCCCGACGGCGAGCCCAAGGTGACGGTGATTATGGCCAAGGGGCGCGAGGGCATCGCCGGACAAGGCCAGGCGCCCGGAAATTATGTGCCCGAGGGCATGCTGCCTCTGGCGATTCGCCTGGCGGCCGAGGGCGGCAAGCCCGCCAACATCATGCTGATCCTGAACAATGAGGCGCTGGTTCCCACGTCAAAGGGCGACTACCAACCCAACTTCACCTCCGCCCAGTTGCGCCCCATCTCGCCGCGCGAGGTGGAAGTCAGCCTGGATAGCACCACCAACACCTACATCCTCGATGAGCGCGGCCGGATTGTCAGCATCCGCTACGAAAGCGGCCTGGTCTTCTCTGCGGTCTCGCTGAAGGAACTGAGCGAGAAGTACGAGATTTCGCAGTACCTGAAGTGAAACAAATTTGAAATCGCGGATTTGTTCTCAATGCTTCTGCGGTTCCAGCACCCGTTTTTCCATGATGACGGCGCGCTGGATGAGTTCATCGTCGGTGGCGTCTTTGGCTTTGACGAGGATACCGTTGACGTAGCGCGGGTCTTTGTAGGTCCACGGGGCCAGCTCGCTCATCAGGTCGATGGGTGGCACCTCAAACCATGGCATGTCGATCTGGGCGTGCGTGTGGAGCGTCTCGTATCCCTTGAGCTTGAACGTGATGTCGTAGTCGCCGTACCAGGTGAACGGGATGGTCACCGGCGTACGGCCGATTTCTTTGTCCGACACGATCACGATAGCCCCGGGCGGGTCGGAGGTAAACGTGATCTGACGTTCGACACAGCCGCCCAGAATGCACAAGGCGACGCAGGGGATTATCAAGGCATATCGCATGGGGGTATTGTCGCCGAATTTCGCCTCCGGGGCAAGTGCGACGAATATAATGCTTGCGTATGAGCGCATCACCGAGAATCGAGCGCGGCCACGAAGAACCCTTTGCCATTCAATTCAGCCTCTTCCTGGCCAACCGCGTCGGGCAACTCAAGGACGTCCTGAACGTCCTTGAGGAGCAGAACGTGGATGTCTTGGGGCTTTCCATTGTCGACGCAGCTGACTGGGCTGTCATCCGCATGGTGCTGTCGGACTCCTCCAAGGGCCGCTCCGTCCTGCAGGAGCACCATCTGCCCTTCACTGAAAGCGGCGTGTTGCTGGTAGCGCTGCCCGAAAGCGATTCCTTCAGCCGCATCTGCTCGCTGCTGCTGACGGCCGAGGTCAACGTGCACTTCGCCTATCCGCTGACGATCCGCCATAGGGAGGCCCCAGTGATGACCCTGCACGTCGACGATGCGGTGCTGGCCACGCAGACGCTCACGCACCATGGATTCGACCTGTTGGGCCAGGAAGACCTGAGGGACAGGCTCTGAAGCGGTGTGGCATGGGCGTCTCGCCCATGCTCCCCGGGTCTTCCGCCCGGACGATCAGGGACACGCACAACGGAGTTGTGCGTGGCACCCCCCGTATAACCATCCACGCATTGCCAAACGCCCGCGCGGGCGATAGTCTACTGCCATGCCAAAGACATATGACGTCGTCATCCTCGGCGCCACTCCGGGCGGGCTGGCCTGTGCTTACGCCTTGAGAAAGGCTTCGGCCAGCGTGATCGTCATCGACGCTCCCGGACACGACGCCTCCAGTCCGCTGGGCGACTGGATCGGCGCCGACACGCTGGCGCTGTCGGGTCTGCCCAAGGCCCTTGCCAAGGCGGCCGCCGCCGAACCCTTCCGCCACGTCTGGTATTACGGTCTCTCGGCGGACAGCCGTGCAGAGTTTACCTCGCGCACGGCGGCCGGGTATCTTCTCAATAGCCCCAATCTGGTCGCGGCCTTGTCGGCTGCGGCTGTCAAGGCCGGCGCGGCCGTCCAGAGCGTCAAGTCGTGGCCGCGAATCGAATTGGCCGAAGATCACGTGTTCCTTCAGACCGCTGCCGCGACGCCCTCGCGCCCGCCTCTGGCGGCGCAATTGTTGATCGTAGCGCAGAACAGCCCGCCGGACGTGCTGTCGCAGCTTCGCCTGCCGCCTCTGACGGCATCGCCGGGAATGGCGGCCACCGCGCTGGCGATTCCGCTGGCGGCGTCCGACGCGAAGAAGCTGTCCAAGAGTCTGCACCTGATGCAACTGCCCGATCGTGCAAGCCTGGGCCTGTTCTTTGTCGTCGGCAAGACCCTGCACCTGCGCGTGGCGGGCCCCGGCGCATCGGGTCCACGCCAGATGCACATGCTCTCACAGGCGCTGTCGACCCTTCAGAAGGCCGATCTGCTGCCGGGGCAACTGTCGCTGGCGGCCGCCCGCGGCGCGGCCTGGTCGCCGCCGGCGGGAATGGCCATGGAACTGGAAACGCACGTGGCCAAACGCTGCCTGCTGATCGGAACGGCCGGCGGATTCGCCGACACGATCACCGGCCACACGCTGCATGCCGAAATTTACTCGGGCCTGCTCGCCGCCGACGTGGCGGCCAAGGCGCTCAAGTCGCCCAACGTCCAGGAGGCCCTGATCCTCTTTAAGAAGGTGTGGCGCAAGGCTTTGGTAGAGTATCTCCGCCCGCCCAACACCTCGCTGCAGATGCTGCTGCCGCTGCTGTTCGCCAACGCACGGATCGTCGGGAAATTCACCCGCGCGCTGCTGTATGGCGAAAATATTTAGAAAACGGTAATCAGTGATCAGTGATCAGTAATCAGGAGAACGTGATACTGATTACCGATCACTGATTACCGATTACTGACTACTGATTTCCTGATAACCGATTGCTGTTGACCCTGTGACGACAACGCACTAGAATGATCCGTATTCAAGCCCCACAACAGGGAAGCATCGTGCATCCCCACGCCTGGGTCTGCCTAAGCAGTCGCGTTGGAGTGTAAATAATGCCTAATGAATTGGCCGGAAAGAAGATTCTCATTGTTGACGACGATCGCGATATTCTGGCCTCGCTGACCGCCGCCCTGGAAGATATGGGACCGGAAGTGTTCACCGCCAGCGACGGCAACACGGCCGTGCGCCTGGCCAATGAGAAGCAACCCGACCTGGTCGTTCTGGACATGATGCTGCCCAAGCGCAGCGGGTTCCTGGTGCTCGAGCAGCTCAAGCCGGACAAGAACAAGGACACCCCGCCGCGGGTCATCATGATCACGGGCAACCAGGGCACGCGCCACCGCATCTATGCCGAATCGCTGGGCGTCAACAAATATGTCCAGAAGCCTTTCCGCGTGGATAAGCTTCTCGAGTCGATCCAGGAACTGCTGGGCGTCGCGGGCGAAAAATAAAGTTCCCAATAAATGTCTTGTAGCCCGCGCGACCGATGGTTACAGTGTTGCGACGCAATGACAAGAGAATAGAGACGATATAACAGGAAAGGTTCGGCGCCGCGGTTTGGCGCACAGTGACGGTTGGTATGAGCATTACGGCAGACGAAAAGACGACGATCGTAAACCAGTATCAGCTTCACGACGGTGACACCGGCTCGGCGGAAGTCCAGATCGCCCTTTTGACGGCGCGGATCAACCACCTGACCGATCACCTCAAAAGCCACCAGAAAGATCACGCCTCGCGCCGAGGCCTGCTGAAGATGGTCGGCAAACGAAGCAGCCTGCTCAAGTATCTCTCGGCGACCACGCCGGAGCGGTACCAGCAGATCATCAAGAAGCTCGGCCTGCGGAAATAACCTGTCGTGCCCGTCCGTCTTCAGGGGTCGCCCATACCTTCGGACAGCAGCGCCTGCCGTTGCAGCAGGGAACCTGTTGCCAGACATGACTTCAATCACCAAGCGTGAATATCATAGAACAGGCTGCACGTGCTGCAGCCGCAGGTAAGAGCGCCGGCCGGGTGGCCGCCGCGAAGGAAAGAGAAGAGAAATGGCTATCGTAAGAGTGGAACGTGAAATCGGCGGACGCAAGTTAATCCTCGAAACCGGAAAGATCGCCAAGCAGGCCCAGGGCGCCGTCTGGGTGCAATACGGCGACACTGTCGTGCTGGCCACGGTGCTGGCCGCCCCGGCCTCGCGAGACCTGGACTTCTTCCCGCTGTACGTCGATTACCGCGAGGGCACATACTCGGCCGGCAAGATCCCCGGCGGGTTCTTCAAACGCGAAGGGCGCCCCACCACCAAGGAAATCCTGACGATGCGGTTGATCGACCGGCCGCTTCGCCCCTTGTTCCCGGCTGACTACACCGACGAAGTTCAGATTCAGTGCATGGTCCTCAGCTACGACGGCGAGCAGGACCCCGACGTGCTGGCCCTGATCGGCTCATCGGCGGCGCTGGCGATCAGCCCGGCCCCGTTCGACGGTCCCGTCGGCGCGGTGCGAATCGGGCACGTCAACGGCAAGTTCGTGGTCTTCCCCACGGCCGCCCAACTCGAGGAAAGCCAGATGGACCTCGTTCTGGCCGGACCGGCCGAAGCGCCCAACATGATCGAGATGGGCGGCATGGAAATGCCCGACGACCTGGTTGCCGAAGGCATCCGCCTCGGACACAAGGTCATCGGCGAGATCGTCGGCGCCATCCGCGAGATGGTCGGCCAGTGCCCCGTCGAGAAGACGTACCAGTCCAACCCCCTGTCGCAGGAATTGCTGGACCACGTCAAGAAGACCTATGGCGACCGCATCCGCACCGCCAAGCAGATCAAGGGCAAGGTCGAGCGGAACACGGCCGTCAGCGCGATCAAAGACGAAGCCGTCGCCGCGTTGTGCCCCGAAGGCCAGGCCGAGCCCAAGTACACCCCGGCCGAGGTGGGCCTGGCGGTCTACAAGGTCGAAGGCAAGATTCAGCGTGAGTTGATCCTCAACGCCATCCGCCCCGACGGACGCGGCGTCGACGAGATCCGCCCGCTGCAGATCGAGGTCGGCGTGCTGCCCCGCACGCACGGGTCGTCCATCTTCGCCCGCGGCGAGACGCAGGCGCTGGTGACGGCCACCCTCGGCACTCCGCGCGATCAGGTCATCATCGACGGCATCATGGACGAGTACAAGAAGGGATTCTACCTTCATTACAACTTCCCGCCCTTCAGCGTCGGGCAGATCAAGCCCATCCGCGGACCGGGGCGGCGCGAAATCGGACACGGCATGTTGGCCGAAAAGAGCATCGAGCCGGTCATGCCCGGCACCGACGAGTTCCCCTACACCGTGCGCGTGGTGGCCGACATCATGGAGTCCAACGGCTCGACGTCGCAGGCCGCCTGCTGCGGCGCGACGATGGCCCTGATGGACGCCGGCGTGCCGATCAAGGCGCCCGTCGCCGGAATCAGCATCGGCATGGTCAGCGATGAGAACCGCTACATCCTCCTGACCGACATCATCGGCGAGGAAGATTTCCACGGCGACATGGACTTCAAGGTCGCCGGCACGGCCGAGGGCATCACCGGCATCCAACTGGACATGAAGGCCCGCGGCATTCCCGTCGAGCGCATGGACGAAGTTCTCGCCCAGGCGCGCAAGGCCCGTCTGTTCCTGCTGGCCGAGATGGCCAAGGTGCTGCCCGCCCCGCGCAGCGAGATCAGCCAGTACGCCCCGCGCATGCTGACGCTGAAGATCGATCCGGAACTCATCGGCAAGGTGATCGGACCGGGCGGCAAGATGATCAAGTCCATCCAGGAAGAGTCCGGCGCCACCATCGACATCGAGGACGACGGCTCGGTCTTCATCTCCTGCGTGGATGCCGAAGGCGCCCAGAAAGCCAAGGAAGCGGTCGAAGGCCTGACCGCCTCGGTCGAGGTCGGCAAAATCTACAAAGGCACGGTCGTGACGATTCGCGACTTCGGCGCCTTCATTGAGATTCTGCCCGGCCAGGACGGCTTATGTCACGTCAGCGAACTTGACGATAAGTATGTTAAGAAGGTCGACGAGGTTTGCAAGGTCGGCGACGTACTGCAGGTCAAGGTGATTGGGATCGACGATCAAGGCCGCGTGAAGCTCTCGCGCAAGGCGGCCATGAAGGAACTTGGCGAAGGCGCCAAGTAATCTGAATATATTAATATTGGCGTGCCCGGGTGGTTTTTTCTTGACTAAACCACCCCGGGCATGTCCGATATTAACATGTGCGCTGTGTTTCTGTCGCGCAAGGGATGCGTTTTGATGTTTCCCGGCGCCGCTACGGAGTGTCTGTGGCCAAGTCGGGGAACCGTGGGGCCCGTTCGGGCCTGTACGTGTTACCGCCGCGGACAGGAAGGAGGTGGCAGGATATGGCCACCGGCAAGGTCAAGTGGTTCGATCCCAAGAAGGGATACGGGTTTATTGTCGGGGAAAATGAGCAGGACGTATTCGTCCATTACTCCTCCATTTCTGGTGAGGGCTTCCGGGCCCTAAAGGACGGAGAAGTGGTACAATACGACCTGGTCACGAGCGACAAAGGATTGCAGGCACACAACGTCAATCGCGTCGCGAGTCCGTTGCCGGCCGAGCCCTCAGGGCAGTCCGCCCAGGCCTAGATCGCAGGTCCCGGTGCCGGACGGCCGCGGTGGCGCAGCCTTTCCTGGCTGCGCAAACCACAGGCTGGAAGGCCTGTGCCACCGAGAATCTGGCCGCGCGTGCGCAAGGAACCTGTGATGGGCTGGTGGTGGATTATTGTTGCGGCAGTTCTTGGTCTGGCCGCGGGCAGCGGCCTGACCCTCTGGCTTGCCCGGCGCACCTGGCACGGGGCGCGGCGCTTGGCCGCACGCACCAAAGGGCATGACCATCTCGTAGAACTGGGCCAATTGGCCGGCGGGCTCGCACACGAAATCAAGAACCCGCTCTCGACGATCAACGTCAATCTCCAACTCCTGGCCGAGGACCTCTCCCGCCGCGGCAGCGAAGACGACATCCGATTGTTCCGGCGTCTCAAGAATGTCCAAGGCGAAGCCGACCGCCTGCGATCCATCCTCGACGACTTCCTGCAGTACGCCGGAAAACTCGAACTGCACCTTTCCCCGACGGACGTTCGGCAGGTCGTCGACGAACTGACGGACTTTTTCGCCCCCCAGGCTGAAACGGCCCGCGTGATCCTGCGAACGCCTCATCCCGGCGAGCCGGTCATCTGCGACATCGACGTCAACCTCCTCAAGCAGTCGCTGCTTAACTTGATGATCAACGCCATCCAGGCCATGCCCAACGGCGGCGAACTCATCCTGCGCGTCGAGGCGCAGAAGAACCGCGCCGTCATCGAGGTCATCGACACCGGCCCGGGAATCCCGCCCGAAACGCTGAGCCGCATCTTTGACGTCTATTATTCCACCAAGAAGCACGGCACCGGTCTTGGCCTGCCCACTGCGCGGCGGATCATCCGCGCCCACGGCGGCAGCATCCGCGTCGACAGCGAACCAGGCAAAGGCACAAGATTCGTGATTTCGCTGCCCCTGACGGCGCCGACGAAGACCTGAACGTCTTCCGGTTGCACAGGCTTTCCAGCCTGTGACTATGTCCCCGAGCGTGGATCACAGAATGTTTACAGAAGTCTTCGAGCCCGCGACGCCGCAAGCGACCAACGTGGACATCCCCGCCGTCGTCGCACGAGTGATGGGCGCGCTGGGCGAACTTCACACCTTGACGCTGCTGGTCAACGACCCCCAGCGAGCCACCGACAGCGGCGCGATCCTCCGCGCCCTGACAGAGCACGTCGATCCCTCCCGCATCCGGATCCTCGTCGCCACCGGTTCGCACACATTCCCTCAGTCAGAGCGAAACACCTTCGAGCGCGCGCTGCTGGGCGGGCTTGCGGTTTCGCAAGTCCAATGGCACGACGCATCCAGCGCCTCGCTGCAAATCGTCTCCGGCGCCTGGCGCGGTCACCCCTGGTTGCTGGAAGACGCCCCACTGCTGGCGATCGGGAGCGTCGAACCCCACTACTTCGCCGGTTTCACCGGCGCGCATAAGACAGCCACCATCGGCTGCGCCGCCGTTGAAGACATCACCGCCAACCACCGCCACGCCGTCAGCCCGCACTGCCGCCCCTGCCGCCTCGACGATAATCCGGTGCACGAGGGTATCGCCGACATGCTCGCCGCCCTGCTCAAGCTCAGACCGGTGCAGGCCATCAACCTTGTGCAGGTGGGCGGCCAGATAGTCGACGCCCAGCCCGGCAGTCCGCTCGAAACGCTGTCGCTGGCAGCCCCTGCGGCGATCAAAGCGTTCTGCCACAGCGCCCCCAAACCCGCCGACGCCCTCGTCGCCCAGGTCGAAGGCCCCCTCAGTGTGAGCCTCTACCAGGCCGACAAGGGCATCAAGAACACTGAGTGGGCCCTGCGCGACGGCGGGACGTTGATCCTCGAAGCCTCCTGCCCCAAAGGCATCGGTCAGCACCAGTTCACCAGCATCCTCAAACGCGCTGCCACGTATGATGACGCCTGCGCTCTGGTCGAAAATGACGGTTACCGACTGGGTGATCACAAGGCCCTGCGCCTGCGATACCTGACGGACAAGAAATACCGCAATGTCCGCCTGATGATCGTCTCGCCCGGCCTGACCGACCAGGACGCCGCACTCTTGGCCGCAACAAGATACGCCTCCGTCCCCGAAGCCCTGAAAGCCGCCGGCGTCAACGCCTCTGGCGACACCGTCTATCACGTCAAGGACGCCGGAAACGTCTGTCTTCTGCTCTAAACCGATAGCTGATAACTGGTAGCCGATAGCTCTCCACAAATTGACTTTGCACACACGAGAAGTTAACCTCCCTGCCATGCGAGAACTGGACGTTAAAGCCAACATCCTGATTGTCGAGGATGAGGAAGCCCACGCTGAGGCCATGCAGGAAGGGCTCGAGCGCCTGGGGCACACGTGCACCATCGCCAACGACGGCGCCACGGCGATAGCCAAGCTGGGCAACCGCACGTTCGACATCATTGTCACCGACTTGATGCTCGGGGAGGGTCCCGACGGCCTGGCGGTCCTCGACGCCGCCAACAAGACCTCGCCGCACTCGAAGGTCATTTTGATCACGGCGCACTCCTCGGTCGACACCTGCCGCGCCGCCCTGCAGCAAGGGGCGTTCGACTACATCGAGAAGCCCATCAATCTCGACGACCTGCGGGCGGTGGTGGCCCGGGCGGCCGAGGTGACGGCCCAGCGCCGCGTGATCGCCGACCTGCGCGAGCAGCTCGACGAGAAGTTCGCCCTGGAAAACATCATCGGCAATTCGCGCGAGATACTGGGCATCCTCAATACGCTGGCGCGCGTGGCGCCATCAGATCTGCCGGTGCTGCTGCTGGGCGAGAGCGGCACGGGCAAGGAATTGCTGGCTCACGCGATTCACCAGAACTCGCCGCGCCGCCAGAAGCGGTTCGTCGCGATCAACTGCGCCGGCCTGAGCGAGACGCTGCTGGAGGATGAACTTTTCGGCCACGTCAGGGGCGCCTACACGGGCGCCGAGGGCGAGCGCGAGGGGCGATTCGAGCACGCCGACGGCGGGACGCTATTCCTGGACGAGATCGGCGACATGCCGCCGGCGATGCAGGCCAAACTGCTGCGCGTGCTCGAAAACGGCGAGGTGATCCGCGTGGGTTCCAACGAGCCCATCCGGGTGGACGTGCGAATCGTCAGCGCCACCAACAGCGACCTGGTGCAGCGCGTGGCGGCCAAGGAGTTCCGAGAGGACCTGTACTTCCGCATCAAGGGCGCGACGATCGAGATTCCGCCGCTGCGCCAGCGGCGCGAGGACATCCCGGTCCTGATCGACCACTTCATTGCCCGCGCCAACGAGTCCCACGGCAAGAAGATCAAAGGCATCGCCTCGGACGCCCGGCGGCTGCTGATGGCGTACCCCTGGCCGGGCAACGTGCGGCAACTGCGTAACGTCATCGAGAACATGGTCGTGCTGGCGGCCGGCGACCGCCTGGACATCGACGACCTGCCCGGCGAAATCTACCGCCGCGGCGGCGACACGGGCAGCACACAACTAGGCTCGCTGGCGGGGATCAGCCTCGAGGAAGCGGAGAAAGAACTCATTCGCAACACCCTCAAGATGGTGCAAGGCAACCGCGAACAGGCCGCCAAGATCCTGGGCATCGGCGAACGCACGCTCTACCGCAAGATCAAGGAATATGGCATCGCGGAGTGAACTCCGCGAAAACCCCAAGTTTCAAACTGCAAATCACAAACAAGAAACGAATCGCAGCGCCGGCGGCTATCTCTTGGCGATAATTCCTTGCACCCAGTCCGTATGAAATATCCCATCTTCGTCCACGCGGCGGTACCCGTGGCCGCCGAAGTAATCCCGCTGCGCCTCGATCAGGTTAGCGGGCAACCACGTGCTGCGGTGGCTGTCGAGGTACGCCAGGCTCGCGCCGAAGGCGGGCGTGGGGATTCCCAGTTCGGCCGACGTGGCGACGATCCGCCGCAGACTGCTTTGCAGCGCCTCCAGGCGCTTGGCGAACTTCTCGTCGGCCAGCAGGTCCGGCAGGTCGATGTCGCGGGCGAAGGCCTCGCTGATCTCGCGGAGCATCACCGAGCGGATGATGCACCCGCCGCGCCAGATGCGGGCGATGGTCGGCAGTTCGAGGCTGTACTCGAACGCGGTCGAGGCCGCATGCAGGGCCGCAAAGCCTTGGGCGTACGCCAGGATCATCCCGGCCTCCAGCGCCGCGGCCAGGCTCCGCTCCAGCAATTCACTGGATCCGCCATAGCGATGCCCGGGGCCTTTGATCGGGGAGACGTGCCCGGCCAGGCGCCGGCGATAGAACGACATGTCGCGCATTGCCACCGACACGTCGATGGTCGGGGCCGGCACGTGCAATTCCAGCGTGCTCTGGGACGTCCACATGCCCGTGCCCAACTGCCCGGCCTCGTCCAGGATCATGTCGATCAGCCGCCGGCCGGTCCGCTCGTCCGAGTGGCGGAAGATCTCGGCCGCCGTCTCCACCAGGTAGCTGCTTACCGGCCCGGCGTTCCACCGCTCGAACGTCTCGGCAAGCCGGTCGTTGTCGAACCCCAGGCCCCGCTTCAGAATGTCGTAGCACTCGGCGAGCGTCTGCATCAGCGCGTACTCGATGCCGTTATGCACCATCTTGACGTAGTGCCCCGCCGACCGCGGGCCGATCCAGGACACGCAAGGCTGATCGTCGACGCGGGCCGCCACCGCCTCCAGCAGCGGCCGCACGTGGTCGTAGGCGTCCTTGGGGCCGCCGGGCATGATGGACGGGCCGTACCGCGCCCCCCTGGCCCCGCCGGAAAACCCCACGCCCAGCATCTGCAGCCCCCGCTCGGACAGCTCCCGGAATCGCCGCTCGGTGTCGTGAAAGTTGCTGTTGCCTGCGTCGATGATCACGTCGCCCTTGCCCAGGTGCGGCCGCAGGTCGACGATGACCTCGTCGACGGGCGCCCCGGACGGCACGAAGATGATGATCGCGCGGGGCTTTCGCAGCAGATCGGCCAGTTCGCCGCAGTGGTACGCGGGGGCGATGAGTTCGCTGCCGCTCGCCTCGGCCAGCAGGGCGCTGGTCGCATCGGCGTCCTTATCATATGCCGCCACGAGGAATTTGTGGTCGATCAGGTTCAGCGCGAAATTGCGCCCCATCGTTCCCAGCCCCACGATCCCGATCTGGCAAGGCCCATCGCTCATGGCATCCCCTCCTGAGTTCGTCGAATTGTATGCACGGCCAGTTGTGAGTTGTGAGTTTCACCACTCACCACACACAACTCACAACTGCCGTTCTCAGGCTTTGTTGATCACGCTGCGCACGTGTGCGGGCACCTGGTCCTTGGGGATACGAATCTGTTCGAGGCTGTCGCGGTCGCGGACGGTCACGGTCCCGTCCTGAAGCGTCTGGCCATCGACGGTCACGCACAGCGGCGTGCCCGCTTCGTCCTGGCGGCGATACCGCCGACCGACCGCCCCTTTCTCATCGTAGAAACTCGCCAGCCCTGCGTTGCGGCAGGCGGCGTGAATCTCCGTGGCGATCTCGGGCATGCCATCTTTCTTGACCAGCGGGAAGACCGCCACCTTGATCGGCGCCAGCCGCGGATGAAACCGCATGACCACGCGCGTCTGCATCTGCCCGTTCTCATCGGGGGCCTGGTCTTCGGCGTAGGCCTCACACAGGAACGCCAGTACTCCGCGGTCGACGCCGCCGGAGGGCTCGATGACATACGGAATGAACCGCTCCTTGGTCTCGTCGTCGAAGTATGTCAGGTCCTTGCCCGAGAATTTCTGGTGCTGTGTCAGGTCAAAATCCGTGCGGTTGGCGACGCCTTCGAGTTCGCAAATACCGAAGGGGAACTCATATTCGACATCTGCGCACGCCCGCGCGTAATGGGCCAACTCGTCCTTCTCGTGATTGCGAAGGCGGAGTTTCTCGCTCTTGAGCCCGTGCCGAACCCACCACTGGTATCGCGCGTCGCGCCAGTATTCGTACCACTTGTCGGCCTCGCTGGGATGGCAGAAGAACTCGATCTCCATCTGCTCGAACTCGCGGCTTCGGAAGGTGTAGTTGCGCGGGTTGATCTCGTTGCGGAAGCTCTTGCCGATCTGAGCGATGCCGAATGGCACCTTGGTGCGGCTGGTGTCCAGCACGTTCTTGTAGTTGGCGAAGATGCCCTGGGCGGTCTCCGGACGAAGGTACGCGATGCTCGACGAATCCTGTAGCGCCCCAACATACGTCTGGAACATGAGGTTGAACGCGCGCGGCTCGGTCAATTCGCCGCCGCAGCGAGGGCATTTGCATCGCTCCGGATTCTGGTTTGCCAGGAACGGTCCTTCCACCTTCAGGCGGTTCTGCTCCTGAAGTTGCGTGATCCGCCGGCGAATCTTGGAGTTGGCCGACTCGGCCAGGGCGGCAACCAGCGCGTCGCCATGCAGGTCGGCGGCCGACTCCGTCATCGTCTCCAAGACCACTTCGTCGGTGTCGCTGAGCAGTCGCACGAAGCCGATGCTGTCGGCACGGAAGCGGCTCTTGCAGGCCTTGCAGTCCACCATCGGGTCGGCGAACCCGCCGACGTGGCCGGAGGCTTCCCAGACCTTGGGGTTCATGATGATCGAGCAGTCGAGGCCGACCACGTCATCGCGGCGGCGGACGATGTCTTCCCACCAGGCGGCCTTGAGATTGAGCTTGAGCTCGACGCCCAGCGGCCCGTAGTCCCAGAACCCGCCGATGCCGCCGTAGATTTCCGACGACTGGAAGATAAATCCCCGGCGTTTGCATAGGGCTACCAGCTTGTCCATCAGTTCATTGCTCTGGTTGGGTTTGTCGGCCATCGTCATTCACCTCGTAGCACGGGCATCTTGCCCGTGAGTAGCATGGGCGTCTCGCCCATGCTCTTGCTTTGTGGCACGGGCGTCCCGCCCGTGCTCTCCGGCGCTGAACGCTCAGGGACACGCACAACGGAGTTGTGCGTGGCACCCGTCTCGCCCGCGCCTCTGGCAAAGTCAGGTATGATAGATGCAGTTGGGGCGTTTCACAAGTGCCCATGCGGCGGTATACTCCCGGAACCCTAACCCCTAAGCCCTAGACCCTAAGCCCTATGATCATCGACATCCACACGCACGCGTTCCCTGATTCCATCGCCGATCGGGCCATCGCCAAGCTCGAATCGCTGGCGAGTTGGAAGGCTGTCGGACGCGGCACCACTGCGGCGCTGCTGGAGTCGATGGACGCCGCCGGCGTCGACGCCTCGGCCGTCTGCGCCATCGCCACCAAGCCCGACCAGGCCGGCGGCATCCTCGATTGGTGCACCAGCATCCGCACCGAACGGCTCATTCCATTCCCCTCGGTGCATCCCGACACACCCGATGCGGCCGGCTGGGTCGGGCGGATCGCGGCCGAGGGCTTTTGCGGCATCAAGCTGCACCCGATGTATCAGAACTTTGCGGCCGACGACGCGCGGGCCGATGCCATCTACGCCAAGGCAACCGAGCTGGGCCTGCTGGTGACGCTGCATTGCGGCCGCGATATCGGCTTTCCTTACGAGGACGATCGCGCCTCGGCCCCGCGCATGGCGGCCATCGTGGCGCGGCACAAGGGGATCAAGCTCGTCTGCACGCACATGGGCGGGTGGAAGAGCTGGGAGGAGTCATACGAGCACCTCGTCGGCCGCGAGGTGTACCTGGAAACCTCCTTCAGCCTGCAACTGCTGGGCGCCAAGCGCGCGACGGAAATGATCCATGCCCACGGAGCAAATCGCGTCCTCTTCGGCAGCGACTGGCCTTGGCAGAGCCAGGCCTCCGACGTGGCCTTCATCCGCTCACTGCCGCTGAGCGAGCAGGAAAAGGCGGCGATCCTGGGCGAAAATGCGCGAAATCTCGTAGCACGGGCGTCTCGCCCGTGAGTGGCATGGGCGTCTCGCCCATGCTCGGCCGGATCTGAACTTAACAGTCGGGGACACAACGGAGTTGTGCGTGGCACCCTGAGAGCTGATAGCTGCTTCTCTCACGCTTCGCCGGCGCCCATTTCCTTGAGCCCGCCCAGGATGATGTCGTGTATCGCCATCGCCGCGCCGTCGGCGTCGTGGGTGTCGGTGATGTAGTCGGCCACTTTCAGCACGGCCTTGGGGGAGTTGCCCATCGCCACGCCGACGCCTGCCCATTCGAGCATTCCCATGTCGTTGAGGTTGTCGCCGATGGCCATGACCTGGCTTTGCATGACGCCCATCTCGGCCGCGACCATCTTGAGAGCCTCGCGCTTGGACACAGTGGCGTGGGTGATCTGCAGGAGCGGCCCTTCGATGCAGATCGTCGTCTGGTGCGGGTGGCGCAGTTCGATTTCCTTCTGCAACTCGACGAGACGCTCCGGTTCGCCCAGCAGCAGGAGCTTGGTGGCCGGTTCGACGAGCCATTCTTCGACAGGCCCCACCTCGTGCGGGCGAAACACCTTGCCTGCCGCCAGCACGATAGACGGATCAAACTTCTCGCTGTACCAGCGGTCGAGAATCTCGCCGGAGATGACCACCTGCGGGTATTCATCGCGTGCGGCCTCGACCACCTGCCAGGCCATCTCCAGCGACAGCGGGCGGTGCATGAGGATGCGGTTGGACGGCGGGTCAAAGACCAGGGCGCCGTTATAGTTGATGGTCGGGCTGTCCAGGTCGAGTTGGCGGTAGATGGGCATGACCGACCGCGGCGGACGGCCGCTGGCCAGCACCACGTGCACGCCCCCCTGCTTTCGCGCCATGCGGACGATCGCCGCGGTGGCGGCGGTGATCTGCTTGGCGGAGTTCAGCAGCGTCCCATCGATATCAAGGGCAACCAGATGAATTCTCATGGCAATGCCTTACCGGCGACACCATAATAGCACGGCGGCGGCATAAAAATATCCTGTGGAAGTGGGCTACACAATGCAGCCCTTTCTGGAACCGCGGCCGCGGCCGAACGTCATACGTATCGGCAGTTAAACCCGCAGACTGACAGGCGCGCCTCAAATTTATGAAAACGAGCCAGCACATAGTCGCCGCCGCAACGGTCGTTGCCTTATGTGCGGCCACGCTCGGCAAGATCAGACTTGCTGTTGCCGACCCGTCACCACCGCCGGCGGGCTCGAAGGCCGTCCCCCGCCTGCACCTGCCCACGACCAAGCGGGTCAACCTGTCCTGGGAGGCCTCGGACGGCTCGTCAAGCCGATGGGACATCCAGGCATACGGCAACATCGGCCAAGGGACCAGCTACGCCTACAGTGGCGGGATGTACTGCCAGATCTGGGGCAGCAACCTTGGCGGGCGCGGCTATGCGTTCGCCAACGACGCCGGCGACGAGATCGAACTCGGCCCCAACCAGATGAACAATATCACCTTCAGCCGCCGCGTGAAGGTCTATAAGGACCGCGGCCTGGCGCGATGGCTGGACATCTTTGAAAACACCAGCAGTGCCGAAATCCTCGTGCCGGTATCGATCTACACGTGCAGCAACTACAGCATCGGCCAGACCACCACCAGCACCGGCGCAGCGGCCTTCGGGGCGAAAGACTCGGGCTTCATCACGCAGGCGCAAGGCGGGGCCAATGTCCCGTCGCTACTGCACCTGGTGTGCAGCCCCAACGCCGCCGTACAGCCGGCCGTCACCATCCAGAGCAACCAGATCTACGTGCGTTACAACCTGCGCGTCCCTGCCGGCAAGACGGCCGTGCTGTGCCACTTCGAGTCGCAGAACACGTCCCTGACGGAACTGACCAAGCTGATGAAGGGCTTTCAAGTCCGCTCGGCGCTGCGCGACCTGCCCGAGGCGGTGCGCAACCTGATCGTCAACTGGAAGACCGGCGGCGGGCTGGAAGGGCTCGACCTCAGCCGCAGCGCCACGACTGACACCGTCATCGAGGGCAACGACGACCGCAAGTTCGGCACGATCCTCAACAAGAGCTTCACGATCCAGACGCTGCAGGGCCCGCTCACGCTGGAGGCGTCCAAGGTCGTCGGGATGGCGCGCGTGGGCAGCCAGGGCGACCGCGTCCGCGTGGCGATGGCCGACGGGCAGGTGATCTGCGGGCGAACCGCCGGCCTGAACGGTCCGCAGAATCTCTCGCTGGAGCTTTCCGTGGGAGGAACGCTGACGATCCCCATCGACCGCGTCAGCGAGTGGTCGTACCGGGTCTCCAGGGAACGGCCCCAGGAAAGTCCCTTCAGCGGTCCGGTCGCCGTGCTGCGCACCGGCGACCGCGTGGCCTTCGACGCCGCGGGCCTGCCGATGAAGTTTCAGACGCGTTACGGAACGGTGGACCTGGAAGGCGCGACGCTGGCATCGATCGATCTGGACAGCGAAGAAAGCGGCGTGCATCGCGCGATGTTCCTTAACGGCTCGGTGGTCGGCGGCCTGCTGCTGGGCGAGGAGCTGACGCTGCCGCTGCGTCTGGGGCGTCCGCTGAAGGTGCGGCGCGACATGATCAGCCGTCTGGTCTTCGCCGAGGAACCGCAGGAGAACCCCGAGCTGGCCAAGGCGATCCTGACCAACGGGGACCAGCTCCTGGGACGCCTCGAAGCGTCCAAGCTCACCATTAAGACTCAGTACGGGCTCGCCGAGCCGCCGGCGACGAGCGTGATGTCGATGGAGTTCAGCACCACGCACGTGGGCTGGTGCAAGGTGCTCTCGTGGGACGGCTCGACGATTCGCGGCCTCCTCGGCGAGCAACGCTTGGCGTTTCGCATCGTGCCCGGACCGGTGCTCGACGTCCACGTGGGCCAGTTCGTCAGCATCCAGCGCCCGACGGCCATCCCGCCGGACAAAGTGGTAGCCGTCGTCGACCAGCTCGTGGCGCGATTGGGCGCCGAGAGCTACAAGGACCGCCAGGCGGCCCGCGAGGCCCTGGTGCAGATGGGCAAGAGCATCGCCCCGCTGCTCAAACTCCGCCTGGGCAAGGCGACCGATCCGGAAGTGCGCACGGCGCTGGAAGGGATCATCGAGACCCTCGGCGGCGGTGACGAGCAGCCAGACGCGCCGCAAGTGGCGCCGCAATGGGGGACTGTCCGATGGCGCTGACGCACTGGCCGGCAAAGAGTTTTCGTCCTGTGGCCGCGACGGTCGCCCTGGCGGCGGTCTTCCTGAGCAACGCCGCCGCCGAGGAACAGAACGCCGACATTCACATCGACAGGGCCGCTCAGCAGGCCAGTTGGCCCTGGATCGTTAATGACGGCGCGGGCAACCGCTGGGACGTGCTGCCCAACGGCTCCATCAGCAATGGAAATAATTCCAGCGCCTACAGCGGGGCGATGTTCCTGCGAGCCAATGGCTCGGAGTTCAACACCGGCACGCCCGGGGCGCTGAGCAAGGACGGCCGCGAGCTCGAGGTGGGACCATGGTCCTGCGGCACGTTCAACGTGTGGCGGCGCATCTACGTCGACGCCAAGAGCGGCTACTGCCGCTGGATCGACATCTTCGAGAACCAGACGAACCAGCGTCAGTCCATTTCGCTGGAATACCGCATCGCGACCAACTATCCGATGACGTTGTGCCAGACCTCCGCGGGCAACACTGCGGTTGGACCGCAGGATTGGGCGATGGCCACCGGCAACGCCAACACCAGCGCCGCGGCCATGCTGCACGTGTTTTCGTCGCCGTCGTCGAAGGTGCGCCCGCGCGTGACGCACAGTTCCAGCAGCAACCAGATGCGATACGACTTCAAGGCCTCGATCGGGCCGGGCAAGGCCTTCGCCCTGTGCTTCTTTGAAATGCAGCACAAGAACCAGGGCCAGGCCGCCGCGGCCATAAAGGCGTTCGATCCCGCCGCCGAGCTGCGCAAGATCCCACTGCCGCTTCGGATGCTCATCGCCAACATGGGCGCCCGCGTGCAGATGATCGGAGCGCTGGCCCTGCCGCGCGATGGCAAGAACGACCAGGTCCTGCTGGCCAACGGCGACCAGCTCATGGGCACGCTGCTCAACGAGTCGTACTCGATCGAAACGCTTTTCGGGCGCCTGGACGTTCCCGCCGACCGCGTCCTGGGCCTGGCCTGCCCCGCCCGCGAAGACCCGCAGATCATGATGGCCCTGACCGACGGGCAGGTCGTCGCCGGCAAGTGGCTCTCGGGCCCGCTGCAACTGACGACGGTCAACGGCAGCAAGGTCAGCATCGAATTGGACCGCCTGGCGTCGGCGTCCTATCGCCTCTCGGACGAAAAGGGCGAGACCTTTCCCGCCCTGCCGGCAGTGGCCGTCTTGCGCGACGGGCAGCGGCTGGCGTTCAAGGCCGACGGCGCGGACCTGACCTTCCAGACCCAGTACGGATCGTTCAAGCTCAGCCCCGCGGACCTGACCGCCCTGCACCTGGACACGCCCAACAGCGGCCTGCACCGGGCCGTGCTGACCAATGGCTCGATACTCTCGGGCCTGCTGACGGCCAAGAGCCAAACTCTCGCGCTGGAACTGGACAAGACCCTGACGGTCGAGAGCTTGCTCATCGAGCGGATGCTCTTCAGCCGCGAGAAGCCCGCCTCGGCGCCGCAGTGGCAGGCGGCAGTGGTGCTTCGCAACGGCGACCGCCTCTTCGGGCGCATCGCTCAAGATGCCATTACCGTGGAAACGACATCGGGCCCGATGGCCGTAGCGCCCAAAGACATCGAGCAGGCCCAGTTCGCCGGGGACCTGCCCGACAGCGTTCAGATTACCTTGCATAGCGGCACAAACGTCAGCGGCCAACTGACCGCGGCGGCCCTGCAATTTGAGCCCGCCTCGGGCATGAAACTCCTCCTGCCGATCGCGCACCTGCGATCGCTGTCTGCTTCAAACGAGGCCGCCGGAACGCCCCCGGCCGTCAACCCCGCAGGCGGAGACGATCTGCAGACCGACACCCCTGACAGCGTCTCGCCGCCGCCTTCTCGAAAGAGGCCGCGCCTTCCTCGAATCAGACCCGGAACCACCCAACCCGTCGCGGCGCCTCAGCTGCAAACCACAGGCGGGTGAGACAATTCCAAGGGTGCCATGGTGACCGTTTTCCAGTGGCCGAAGATTATGTCCGTCCGCAGCAGCTCTTGAACTTGCGTCCGCTGCCGCAGGGGCAGGAGGCGTTGCGATTGGGCGGCGCGGCGCCGGGAGCAGGACGGGCGGCGGACTTGGGCGCCTTGCCGCCATCGCCCGCCAATTTCGCCAGGGGCGGGGTTTGGCCGGCCTTGATGTACTCGGCCATCTGCGCCAGGATCGGCAGGGCATGGGTGAAGAAGGCTTTGTAGCCTTCACAGAAGTGATTGACGCGGGCGGGGTCTTTGCCGATAGGCATGTGGTGCTTGGGGCATCCGCCGCGGCAGAACTGCAAGAACTCGCAGGCTGCGCAGGCGGCAGGCAGTTCGCTCTTGAGCAGGGCGAAGTCGTCGAGCATCGCGTCGCGCACCAGGTCTTCCAGCGGGCGGTCCATGATGTTGCCGACGCGCCACTGCTTGTAAACGAAGTGATCGCACACGTACAGATCGCCGTTCCATTCCAGCACGTGGGCGTTGGCGCAGCGATCGGCATAGCAGCACGTGCTGGCCTGGCCGTAGATCAACTGGTGCAGCACGTTGTCGATAAGCCGCTCGGAGACGGCCCCCACGTCGCGCGTCGCCCAGATCTCGAACACGTCCAGCAGGAACCGCCCGAACTGCTCGCCCGAGCATGAGAACGGCGTCGGCTTGCCGTCGGGCGTGCGCTCGAGGATCGGGATGAACTGCAGGTACGACACGCCGCGATTGGTGAAGTAGCGGTAGATATCGCCGGCGTGCGGGGCGTTGGCGCTGTTGAGCGTCACCAGCACGTTGAACTCGACCTTGTGCTTGCGCAGCAGTTCAAGCCCGGCCCAGGCGCGGTGGAACGTGGGATTGTTCGCGCGGTCGCGGCGAAACGTGTCGTGCCACTGCGGCGGGCCATCGAGGCTCAGGCCGACGAGGAACTTTTCGGCCGCGAGAAACTCGCACCATTCGTGGTTCAGCAGCGTGCCGTTGGTCTGCAGAGCGTTGTTGATCGTCTGCTCGCCCAGCTTGTACTGTTTTTGCAGCTCGACGGCCTTGCGGAAGAACTCGATGCCCGCCAGCGTCGGCTCGCCGCCCTGCCAGCCGAACTCGCACTGCTGGGGCTGGGTCTGGATGTACTGGCGCGTGTAGCTATCGAGCACCGTCTCGCTCATCAGGAACTTCGTCGCATCGGGGTACAGCTCGCGCGGCTTGGCGGTGTAGTAGCAGTAGCAGCAATCGAGGTTGCACGTCCCGCACACGGGTTTGCACATGATGTTGAACGGGCGGATGATTGAGGACATGCGTGTTATTCTAACAAAACTCCAAATGACAAACTTCAAAACACAAACAAACTCCAAGAAACCTGAAGAGACAAACATGACAAACGGAGGCGTCGCAATCTCCGGTTTGTTCTTTCTGGGTTTTCCCGTCTCTTTGGAGCTTGTTTGAAGCTTGCTATTTGGGTTTTGGAATTTCTCGCCTCGCGCGGGCTATTCATGCCGCAGCGCTTCGATCGGGTCGAGGTTCGCTGCTCGCAGGGCAGGGTAGAGGCCGCTGGCCAGGCCCACCAGGACGGCCATCATGAACGGGATGACGAGCGAGGCCGGCGTGACGACTGCGGTAAAATCGATCCATCGCTCCATGAGCATCGGGGCGAATCGCCCGATGGCGATCCCCGCCAGGCCGCCGACGGTGGTGAGCATCACCGCCTCGATGAGGAACTGCACGACGACGTCGCGTTTCTTGGCGCCCAGCGCCCGGCGCACGCCGATCTCGCGCGTGCGCTCGGTGACGCTGGCGAGCATGATGTTCATGATCCCGATGCCCCCCACCACCAGCGAGACGGCCGCGATAATCACCGACATCATGTTCCACAGGCGCATCTGCTGCTTTTGCTGGGCGATCAACTCCAGCGGGACGACCAGGTCGTAGTCGTGCCGCTCGTGGCTTTCATCCAGCAGCCCGCGGGCGATAACCGAACCTTCCAGCACGCTCTTCTCGTCACTCATCTGCAGGACAATCTGACTCAGTTCGATCTTCTCGATAGTGCGACTGGCGCCGGCGAAGCGGATGATCATGTCGCCGAAGCGATCCTGCTCGGCAGTCAGGGGGACGATGACGTTGTTGCCCGCCTCGTCGCCGCGTCCGGCCAGCGACGGCGGCAGGCGGTCGATCATCCCGATGACGGTGAAGGGCTCGCCATCCAGCGTCACCGTTTGCCCCAGAGGCGATTCGTAGGCGAACATCCGCTCGGCCAGGCTGGCGGTGATCACGCAATGCGACCGGTGGGCCAGGACGTCCAGGTCGGAAATGAACCGGCCGGCCAGGATGTTGAAATGCGCCACGTCGGCGTAGTTGGGCTCGGTCGCCACCGTCGCGACCGTGAGGTTCTCACCGCGCAGGTGGGTGTCGCGCAGGGCGACACGGGCTACCACGCACCGCACGATTCCCGGGATGCTGCCACAGAGGTTGGGCACGTCGTCGCGGAGCAGCCCATAGGCGCTGACCTGGCGGGAGTTCTGGGAGGGGGCGGCCGAGGCCAGGTCGGGCAGCTTGACCGAATTGATGATGATGTTGTTGCTGCCCAGCGCCCGCAGCGTCAAGGCCGCCTTCTGCGCCGCCCCCTCATTGGCGGCCAGCATGATCACCACGCTGCAGACTCCGATAATGATGCCCAAAGCCGTCAGCACCGACCGCACGATATGCACCGAGAGGCTGTGCAGCCCCAGGGTGAAGATGTCGGCGACTTTGTGAAGGGCCTTCATCGCGTCACGTCCGTTTCCACGCGTCCGTCGCGCAGGCGGATGATGCGCCCGGCGCGGTGGGCGACGCTGTCTTCGTGGGTAACCATGATGATCGTGCGCCCGCGGCGGTGGAGGTCCTCAAAGAGCGAGAGAATCTCTTCGGTGGTGTGCGAGTCGAGGTTTCCGGTGGGTTCGTCGGCCAGGAGGATCAGCGGGTCGTTGGCCAGGGCCCGCGCGATGGCCACGCGCTGCTGCTGTCCGCCGGAAAGCTCCCAGGGGCGGTGGTTCATCCGGTGCTCCAGGCCGACCATCTTGGCCAGATCGCGACTGCGCGGGTGGCGGTCGCGCCGCTTGACGCCCTGGTAGAACAGCGGCACCTCGATGTTGGCCGTCACCGTCAGCCAGCGGATGAGGTTGAAGCTCTGAAAGATAAACCCAATGCGGGTGTTGCGCACCTCGCTCAGGTCGTTGTCGTCCATGCCCGAAACGTCCTGCCCGCCCAGGAAATAATGCCCGCCGCTGGGACGGTCTAGGCAGCCCAGGATGTTCAGCAGCGTGCTCTTGCCCGAGCCGCTGGGCCCCATGATCGCCACGTACTGCCCCTGGGCGATGGTCAGCGTCAGCCCGTCCAGCGCCGTGACCTGCTGGAGGCCGACAGTGTAGCTCTTGACGAGCCCTTTCAGGACCACCAGATCCTCGCCGTGTTGTCCGTCCGGTTCAGTCACGGGGTCTTTCCTGCTCCTGTGCGGTCATGGTTCGCCCCGGCCGGGCGGGACTGGGCTTGCCGCGGCGGCTGCGCCGGTCGCGACTGGGCACGATGCGGACGCGACGCCGGCTGGGTCATGGCGTCCTGATCGGCGATGTCTTCGGGGCGCGTCAGCAGGACCTCATCGCCTTCCTGGAGTCCTTTGGCGATGACGACGCGTTTGTCGTTCATCCGCCCGGTCTCGATCGCCACCTGCTCGACCTGTCCGTTGCGGACTCGCCGGACGAACCGCCCGTCCTTTCCGGGAATGGTGTAGACCGCCGAGATCGGGGCCGACAGGACATCGTCCAGGCGGGCCAGGACCAACTCGACCTGGGCGCGCGTTCCGGGCTTGAGATTGCCCGGCAGATTGTCGAAGGCGATCACCACGTTGAAGACCTTTGCCCCACCCGAGCCCCACCCCCACTGGCTGTCAGGCAGCGGCGCCACGTGCGTCACGTGCCCGGCGATCGGCGCCTTGCCCAACTCCGTGCCGGGGCTGATCAACGCCTCAATCCCCGGATGCACCTCGCTGATAATCGACTCAAAGACCTTGGTCTCCACCTGCAGCGAGCTCATGTCCGGGATGATCATGATCTGCTGTCGCGGGCGAATCTCCTCGCCCACCGCCACCGTCACCGGGTTGCGCGGGTTGCCGCTGTCGTACACGACCAGCCCCGGGCGGTCGGCCTTGACGATCAGGTCCTTCATCGCGTCCTCCCGCTCGCGCAGGCGGCTCTTGCGCATCGCCAGGCTGCTCTTGGCCGTCATGGTCTGCGACTCGGCAACCATGCGCTTGGTGCGGCTCTCGACCTGCGCCTTGACCAGCGCCAGATCGGCGTCCGCGACCTTGGTTTGGAAGGTGCGCTTCTGGCGGGGATAGTCGAACTTCAGCAGGATGTCCCGCGCCCAGATCGCCTGCTGCAGCGAGAGCTTGAGCTTCTCCAGGCCCAGGCGGTCGGCCTCGATCTCGTTGCTGCTGTAAGGGCTCTTGAGCGTCGGGTCGGCATTGACCTTGAGCTTGAAATCCATCTTTGTCTGCGCCAGCGTCAGGTCCCGCTGGGCAATCTGGATATCGCTCTCGGCCTTGGCCTTGGCGATGGGCCAATCGCCCTCGATGTATCTCTGGAGGTCCTCCTTGGCGTCTTCGACGGCCTGCTGCGCGGTGCGCACGGTGTTGGCGGTTTCCTTCAGGCATAGCTTGAGGGTCTCTTCCGCCGAGATGTAATTCGTTTCGGCGGCGGCCACTTCCAGCCTGCGGGTATCGACGTCGTCGGTGAGGTCCTTGCACTCGAACAGGACGATGGTCTGCCCTTCAACGACGCGCGTCCCCTCGGGAACCACTTCCTTGATGACCACCGGCCAGCGCAATTCGTTGGCGATGACTTTGCGGCTGGCCGGCTGAATTTCGGCGGCCTGGGTGACGGAGATGACCATCGGCCCGCCCGTGACCTTGGTCAGCGGCCCCAAAGACTCCTGCTGGGCGTCCTGGCCGGGCAGGAGCAGCCACCCGGCCAAGCCAACGACCAAGGCCGCCGGCGCCAGCATCCACATCCGCCTTCGCGGCAGCAGCCTAGTCGCCCAGGTAGCCGTATCGCTTGCGGAGGAGGTCAAACCGGAAAGGCTCTTTTCGCTCATGAATCTGTCCTTTCGCATCGACGGAAAGCAGCCCGAGGCTGGCCAGGAAGTTCAGCCGCGTCGTCGTATAGCCCACCAGGGCCGAGGTCAACCCGTCCTGGGCGTTGCGCAGGGCGTCTTCGGCCTCGAGCACGTCGCGGGCCGAGGCCTGCCCTTCCCGCTGCTGCAAGGCCGCCAGCTTGCGCCGCCGCGTGGCGATCTCGACGCTGCGCACCTGCAGGTCGTAGCTGCGCTTGCTCTGTAACAGCGAGCGGTACGCCGCCCGCACCTGTACGCGAACCTGGTCTTCAAACTCCGCCAGCGACCGCTGCGACTGGTCCATGGCGATGATCGCAACCCGGTACACGTCGCGGTTGGGCACCTGGTCGATGTCGTACTGAAGCGTCATGGTGTTGACCAGCGTGCGCCGCTGCCACTGGATCTTCTGAAACTTCCGCGGTTCGGTGCCGGTGGCCGAGAGATCCACATTCACGTCCAACTGCGGCAGAAAATTGTCGGCCGCCAGCGTCACGTCGCGCTGGGCGTCGCGATACGCCGCCCGATGCGTCGCGACGTCCGGCCGCGCCGCCAGGGCGACGGCGATGGCGTCATCTTCCTTCAGACCCACCGGCGGCGTGCCGCTCTTGGCCAGCGCCTCGAGGGCGCCGGGGTATTCCAACTCGACATTGGTCAGCACGGGCAGTCCGAGCGTCAGCTTGAAGGCATCCAGCGAGTCCTGGTAGCTCTGGCGGAGCTGCTGGTATCGCACCTGGGCATTGAGGAGATTTTGCTCGGCCTGGTCCAACTGGATGCGCGACACCTGCCCGCCCTCGACCAGCACGCGCGTGATGGCTACCGTGTTTCCCAGGCGGTCAATGTTGGAGGTTTCGTTCTCGGCCTGGTCGCGGCGCTGCAGCACCGAGTAGTACTGCTGCACGATCGAAGCGGCGAACGTCTGGCGGAATCGCGCATAAGAAAAGACGTTGATCAGCAAGTTGCGTTCGAGGCGGTACTGCGGTTCGTACGCCACTCCGTTCCAGGCCCCCCGCAGCAGCGGTTGCGTGACGTTCAGGTCCAGCAGCGACGTGATGGGCGTGCCCTTGGTGCCCAGGAAATCCGTGGCCAGGTTGATCGAGGCCGCCGCCGCGACCACGCCGCCGGTCATCAGCCGCTGCGTGAGCGTCGGGCCGATGCCCAGGGCGCCGGCCTCGGTGGTGTCGCCCTCCCCCACGCGCGTTTCGGTAGCCACGCCGTCAATCGAGCCGGCCAGCAGCGGGTAGTCCCACGACCGCCGCGAGCTGGCCACTCCCAGGGCGTCGACATAGAGCTGCTCCTTGTGCGTCTGCAGGTTGCGGCTGTTGCGAAAGGCAATCAGCAGACAGTCGTCGACGCTGAGTTGCCGGGGCTTGGCCTGGCCAAGGTAGACGGTCTTGCCGTCGAGGACGATCTGCCCGCCCTTGCTTTCGGTAAACGGATTGTAGGCGATGCTGAAGTCCCGCTTCTCGCCCAAGGCCCCCTTCTCGGCCGTCCCGACCGCCTTGTATGCGGACTTGTCCGCCCAGTTCACCCACCATTTCTGGGCGCAACCGGCCACCGCCAGCGAAGATATCGAAAGCGTCAGCACCCCCATGGCATTAACAACTCCGCACCGCATTGTCCTGAGACTTAAACCAGTGTGTGCGGCGTTCGATATGCGCCAATTTTGGAAATTTCGCCTGACGTGCGGGTCCGGATCCTGTTTTGTTAGCTACCCTGTCACTTCTTCTTGCGGCGGTTCTTCTGTCCTGGGCGGCGGTTCTTCTTCCCTGCGCCAAACTGTTTGCCAGCGGCATCTTTGGCCTTGCGGGGCTTGGGCGGCTTGTTGGCCCCGGCCACGGGCGCCAGGTCCAGTTGACGCCGCGCCGGATCAACGCCCGCGATCTGCACCGTGATCGGGTCGCCGATGCGGTACTGCTTGCCGCTGCGCTGGCCGCGGATCGTGCCGAACTGCAGGCTCACGTCCCACCAGTCGTCGCCCAGGCTGTCCATGCGGATAAGCCCCTCGGTCGCGAACGGGTGCAGTTGCACGAACAGCCCGAAGTTCGTCACGCCCGTGACGACGCCTTCGTACTTTTGGCCGACCTTGTCGGCCAGGAACTGCAGCACCAGCACCTGGCGCAGTTCGTCCTCGGCCGCCTGCGCCCGCCGCTCGGTCATCGAGCAGTGATCGCCCAGGGTGACCAGTTCGGTCATGTCCACCTTTTCGGCAGGTTTTCCCTTTCCGCTGCGGCAGTACTGGGCGAAGAGGCGATGCACCGTCAGGTCCGGATAGCGGCGGATCGGGCTGGTGAAGTGGCAGTAGTCCTCGCTGGCCAGGGCGTAATGCCCCACCCGCTGGGGCGAGTACCGCGCCTGCTGCATCATCCGCAGCACGGCGAAGTTCACCGCATAGCCGGCCGGCGTTCCCCGAACCGACTCCAGCAAAGCCTGGATCGCGTGGCGGTCCATGTCAGCGGGAATCTTGTGTCCGCACGCCCGCACGAACCGCACGAGCTGCTGGTTGTCCGGCGTATCGGGCGCGGGGTGAACGCGGCGCAGGAAGTCGTACTCGCGGCCGTCAAGAACCGCGGCCACTGCCTCGTTGGCGGCCACCATGAACATCTCGATGACGGTATGCGTGTAGGCGGTGTCGGCCTCGGCCACGTCCGCGAGGCGTCCCTGCTCGTCGAGAACGATTCGCACCTCGGGCAGGTCCAGGTGAAGCATTCCGGCCTCGCGGCGGCGCTGTTCGATCTTGCGTGCCAGCTCGGCGGCCTGCTGCACGAGGGTGATGACAGGCTTGGCGTACCCGCCGGTCTTGCCGTCGATGATGTCCTGCGCCTGCAGGTACGTCAGTCGCTGGGTCGATCGGATGAGCGTCTCGGCCAGGCGGGCTCCGGCGACGTTGCCGTCTTCGTCATACGTGATGAACGCGCTCTTGCAGAACCGCGGTTGGCCTTCCTGCAGCGAGCAGACGCCGTTGCTGAGGATTTCCGGCAGCATCGGCACGACGCGGTTGGGGAAGTACACGCTCGTGCCGCGTCGCCGGGCCGAATCGTCCAGCGCCGTACCTTCGCGCACGAAGTGCGACACATCGGCGATGTGAACGCCCAGAATCCAATGCCGCCCCTGGCGCTCGAGGCTGATCGCGTCGTCATAGTCGCGGGCGTCGGGCGGGTCGATGGTGATGACGGTCTGCCCGCTGAGGTCCTCGCGGCCGTCGGGCCTGGGGTCGAACGTGTCGACCGCCCGGCGGGCGTCGGCCAGGGCATCGTCGTCAAAGACATCCTCGATTCCGCTGGCGCGGATAATGCCGATGGTCTCGGCCTCGATCTGCCCGGTGGCGCCGAGGTTTTCGACGATCACGCCGGTGGGAAACTCGCCCGGACCGCCGAAGTTGACGATCTCGACGAGGACTTTGGTGCCCTTGGGCGGTCCGGCCGTGCCGACGTCCCGAACGACGATCGGGGGCGTGGTTTCCTTGCCCTCGGGCATGACGAACCAGGCGCCTTCGGAGAACTCCAGGGTTCCGACGTAGCGATTGCGCCCGCGGCTGACGATCTCGACGATCTGCCCTTGATAGACGGCCTGTCCGTCGCGTTTGCCGCGGCGCTGGGCCGTGGCGACGACGCGGTCGCCGCTGCGAGCGGTTCCGACGGCCTCGGCCGGCACGTAAAGGTCGCCGTGGGCGTTGGGGGTGTCGGGAATAACAAAGCCGAATCCGCGCCGGTTGGCGCGGAAGATTCCGACCACGCGGTCGGTGATCGCCGGCAGGGTCAGGGCGCTGCCGCTGCCGAGCACGAGGCGCCCGTCGTCGCGGAGGGTCTTGATGGCCTCGCGGAAGGCGTCGTACTCGACGTCGGCCACGCCCATCTGGTGGGCGAGTTGGCGCGGTTTAAGGGGGTGATAGTCTCTGCGTGACAGAAACTTCAGAATCGCATCATAGTAACGTTGAGGCATAAAACTCCGTAACATGGGCATCTCGCCCGTGAGTAGCGTGGGCGTCTCGCCCATGCTTTCTTCGTGGCATGGGCGTCTCGCCCATGCGTGGTGCAGGCTCAGCGCCCGCTGTTATTCATTCGTCCTATCGGTCTCACTTGTCCTATCTTCCTTCCGGCAAAATAGGACCAATAGGACGAATAGGACCTACGTTTGCACACAGTTCATCGCCAAAAATTGCGACGCTCAGGTGGAGGGGGACCTGAGCGTCGTTCCTGACTGCACTCTTGGATGCAGGTGGAGGGAGACCCGCACACTCCGGGTGCAGCGGACAGCTAAAGTCATGTTGCACATCGGCCAATATCGGACAGGACCGCGCCTTCAGTGCACGCTTTCCTGAGCTGACTGGGGGCACATGCGACGAAACACCGCAATCTTTCGCTCATTCACTACATCGAACTCGACCGGCTCATCATTCGATACCGACTGGCCGACCTCCCCTGCAGCCTGCGACAGATACCCCATAATCGCACTGCGATGGCGGGCCAGAACCTGCCGATGGGTCCGCGCATGACTGACACAACGAGGCAATGATGGGCATACGGCCATGTACCCGCCGTCGATTTCCCGCCGTGTCAAGACACATAGCCTCATGCTATGCTCCTTTTCGTGCGGGGCACGCCCAAAGCGTGTCCTGACCCCTTGATTCCTGCTACAGGAGCGCATATTACCACCATTTCGAGAATTTGCAAGTTCAAACTCTCCGAAAGGCGGAATCTCTTGCCAAGCCCGCCGCCCGCGCGGCCCGCTATCTATTGCTGGCCGTTCGACGGCGGGGCAAACGGAGCAGCGCCGGCCGCCGGCGAAGCGCACTGCGCCTGCAGCTTCTTCATCTCGCTTCGAACGCAGAGATCCTTGACGATGGCGATGATGGCCGCGACTACCAGGATCCCCGGAATGGCGATCTTGCCCTGCAGCAGCAGCGATATCGTGAGCAGAGTGAACAGGGGCAGAACGATCCAGTAAAGCACCCGGTAGCCCGTCCGCAAATCCAAGCTGACGCTCTTGCCGCAGTTGGGGCACAAGAACTTCTTGAAGCCAAGAAATGTGCTCTGGCGCTGGGCGCTGGCGCGCGTGCGGCAGTTGGGACAGAGGAACTCTTCGATCTTCGCCATGTGATTTCTCCCGAAAAAGCAATTGTGAAAGTATGACAGCGACGGAATTGTACCTGCCGGAGATGGAATGGGAAATAGCGCGATTGCTTTCTTTTTCGAGCGGTTCGCATTAGCATCTGCCGGCTAAGCGAAAGGTCTCAGCCATGCGATTTGAAAATGTGGAGTTGCACAACGTCGCCCAACTCGCAGCGGCCACCGAAGGCGGGCATGATCTGCAGCGCGTTCCTGATGGCGTGCGGGCGGTGATGAACGACTGGGGCAAAACGTTCGCGCGGCATGGGGCGGGGTGTGAGATCCGCTTCAATGTCGCCCCCGGCAGCGTCGCGAAGATCACGCTGCAGGTGACCGAGGACAACGTCATCCCCCCACTGGCCAGCGTCTTCATGGGCGAGTTCTGCTGCAAGGTCGTCCATGTCGGGCGCGAACCAACAACCATCACGTTCGACCCAGCCAAGCTGACGATCTATCCGGAGAAGTTGCACCGTGTCGCGGCGGCGCGGGCGGTGCGGTTCGACGCCGGCCTGGTGCGCATCTGCCTGCCTCACCTGCACCCGGTGCGGCTGCTGTCGGTCGAGGGCGACCTGACGCCCCCGCGGCCGGAGCAGCTCCCGCATCGCCGGTATCTGGCCTACGGTTCGTCGATCACGCATGGCGCGTATGCCATCACGCCCGAGTGTTCCTATGCGATGCTGACGGCCAAGGCCCTGGGGGCCGACCTGGTCAACATGGGCTTCGGCGGCGCCGCCCGGATGGAGCCGGAAATGGCCGCCTACATCGCCGGCCGCGATGACTGGGATTTTGCCACGCTGGAGATGGGCATCAACGTCGGCGACTGGTCGACGCAGCAGTTCCACGACACGATCGAACCTTTCGTTCAGACGATCGCCGCGGCCCATCCAGGCAAGTGGATCTTCTGCATCGACCTGTTCACCTTTGAAGGCGACTTCAACCCCGACCCGCCGACGGCGGTGAGCTTCCGCCAGGTCGTGGCCGAGACGGTGGCCAAGATCAACAGCCCCAAGGTGGTGCATCTCGACGGTCGCAAGTTGCTGACCGATCCGCGCAACCTGTGGATGGAGCTGGTGCATCCCAGCGCAGATGGAATGTTCGAGATCGCCCGCAACCTCTCGCAGGCAATGATACACCGGATGGCATAGGCTCCGTGTCGCCTACGCCGCGGCGGGAATGCCATGGCGACCCATCGAAGCAGAAAAAGCAGAAAAGCGAGTGAGGCAAGATTCCTTGCTCACTCGCTCTTCTTTGTGCCTCTGTGGTCAGCCTTTCAGTCAGTTACGGCGCTTGCGGAGCATCGCCAGAGCGCCCAGTCCCAGCAGCGTGAGCGTCGCCGGTTCGGGGGCAACCAACACGAAGCTCTCGATAAGACTATTATCGCCTCTATAGGTATTGATCGTGAAAGTGGTAGGCGTCATATCGAAGATGGCAAAAGACTCGATACTCTCCGTGTAAACGACATAGTCATCTTTATTGGGATCAGGAGAGTACAGTGGCGCGCCCATCGAGCCGGAGATCAAGTACTCGATGCCATTAACTCTATTGTGCTGGTAGAAATGCTGGTGCCCGGCCAGATACAGATCCACACCATTGGGCTCAAAGACGTCGGTGGCCATGGCCCTGAAATCAGCGTCGCCAACCTCGTCATATCCAGCCCGGTCAGCGTACGCCGGGCTGTGTGTCAACACGATATTCCATGTCTTATTGGAGGCCGCCAAGTCGGCGGCGGCGAAGTTCCACTGGGCGCTGCCTTTACTATGGGTCACCATGTAATTCAGCACCAGAATGTGCGCGTCGCCGTAGTCAAAGGAATAGTAATCAGGGTCACCGGTCGGGCTTTGTGTAAACGCCTTAGTCTGATTGTTGTTCCAAGCTTCGTGGTTTCCTGGCGAATTGATCCAGGGAGTTGTCGCATTCAATGCCACCTGGTTGGGCACGAACCACTCAGTCTTCCACGAGGAGTATGACGTATTGGCGCAGAGGTCGCCGCCATATACCATCATCCGCGGCTGGTATGACGCAATGCCAGAAGCTATGATGTTGTGCACCGTCGTGCCGGAGCGCGAATCGGCGGCAAATCCCCAGCGGACGGTCGTGCCCGCCAAGGGGGCCGTCCAAAACGAATAATCCTGTGAGACAGAAGCGCCTTGAGTGACGCGATAGTGGTACTGTGTATTGGGCAACAGCCCGGTCAACTTGATATTGTGGACATAGGTGGGCGCGTCAGTGGCTTGGACGTTCTGTGTTTCAGCGGTCATCCCGTAGGCAGAGGTCAATCCAAAATCAACCCTGGCCGTCGCTGTGGAGTTCGCCTCCAAAGATACATAGACGCTGTCTTTGGTAACACCGGCCAGCCATGGCGTCGCAGTCACGGCATCGGCCAGACAGGCAGAAGTTGTCAGGCAGATGGCCAAGATAGAGATCTTTGCCAAAGATACACTCGTCAGGACACGACTGATCACTGTACAGCCTCCCTTACATATTGTGTGGTTCCTCCGAGCCACGTGTTTGCAGGGTCGCCTCCACGAACCTGCCGTCGGGCCGCGTTCGGCCCCAAACAGCTATATTAAATTATCACAAGTTCGCATTTAGTCAACAAGGAACCTGAAAAAAAGCGTCAACTAGTCAATATCTGGCCCTTGTGGCGGCAAACCGTGGCCGGGTTTGTTGGCATAGAGCAGGTAATACACCACCGGCACCACCAGCAGGGTGAAGACCGTCGAGGCCAGCAGGCCGAAGATCAATGCCCACGCCAGGCCCGAGAAGATCGGGTCTGTCGCGATGGGCAGCGCCGAGAGCATCGCCACGCCGGCTGTCAGCAGGATCGGGCGCAGGCGCACCACGCAACTTTGCATGATAGCCTCTTTGAGGTTCGCCCCGCGCGACAGTGAGAGGTGGATAAAGTCCACGATGATAATCGAGCTGCGCGTAACGATCCCCGCCAGGGCGATCATGCCGATCATGGCCGTGGCGGTGAAGAACGTCGGCGTGGGGAACCCGCCCACGCTGCCGCCGCTGATGACATTGAGCAGCCAGAAGCCGGGCATGATCCCGATGATCGTCAGGGGAATGGCCATCATCACCACCAGCGGGATGACAAAACTGCGCGTCTGGTGCACCAACAGGATGTAAATGGCGATCAGCGCCGCGATGAATGCCAGGCCCATGTCGCGGAAGACATCCAGCGTGATCTTCCACTCGCCCTCGCCGGTGAAGCTGACGTCGATGCCCGCGGGCACGGCCCAAGCAATGCCCCCGCCGTTGGACAGGTACGAGCGCCGCCCCAGCGGCTTGGGCTCAGCCGGCGCGGCGGAGGCCGCGTCGCGACGATCAGCCTGGATATCCAGCACAGCCTCAGACGGCGGACGGCCGGCCATCTCGGCCAGAACGTACATCACCGGGCGCAGATTCTTGTGGTAGATGGTCTGATCGGCAGTGACCACGTCCCATCGCCCCAACTCGGCCAAGGGGACCATCGCCCCCGAGGCGCTCTTGAGCGAGACGTTGGCCAGGTCCTGCTCGCTGGATCGCTGGGCCCGGGGCAGGCGCAGATCGATCATCAGCGGGTTTCGCTCCGCGCGCTGCTGCACCACGCCGCCCGTCGCGCCGCCCAGCAGCATCTGCTGCGTACGGGCGATCTCGTCCACCGAGATGCCGTTGAGCGCCGCCTTCTGCTGGTCAGGCACGAACCGCAGTTTCGCCTCCATGGCCTCAGACATGTCGTCGACATCGACGACGCCGGGTTCCTTCGCCAGCCGCTGTCGCACGGTCGCGGCCGCGGAAACCACCTCGGCATAGGGCGTGTTCTCCTGACCGTACACCTCGGCCGCCACTGTCGAGAGCACCGGCGGTCCGGGCGGGGCCTCGACGATCTTCAGGCGCACGGCGTGCTCATTGGCGATGCGCGTCAGATCATTGCGCATCCGCAGGGCCAGGGCGTGCGTCTGGTCATGGCGGTGCTTGCGGCCGACGAGGTTGATCTGAATGTCAGCCACGTTTGCCCCGCGCCTCAGGTAGTAATGGCGGACCATGCCGTTGAAGTCCATGGGCGCTGCCAGACCGACATAAGACGTATAGTCGGTGATTTCAGGGACGGCGGCGAGATACCGCTCCATATCGCGTACGGCCGCATCGGCGCGTTCGAGCGTCGTGCCACGATCAAAATCCAGCACGAGTTGCAGCTCGCTCTTGTTGCCGTAGGGAAGCATCTTCAGCGGCACGACGCGCATCATGGCCAGGCCGGCGGCGAACATCAGCAGCAGGCCCATGACGGCCAGGAATGCCCAGCTCGCGCGGCGGGTGCGCAGCAGGCCGTGCATGATGGGGCGAAACACGCGGTACATCCGCGTGCTCGTCAGGTCGCCGGTGGCATGAGGGTCCGCCGGGGCCGCCTCGCCGCCGCCCATGGCGTTGTACCGCCGCCGCAGCAGGTGGTAGGCCAGCCAGGGCGTAATGGTGAACGCGACGACCATTGACATCAGCATGGCCACGGGCACGTTCATCGCCATCGGTCTCATGTACGGGCCCATCATTCCGGTGATGAACAGCAGCGGCAGGAAGGAGGCGATGACGGCCAGGGTGGCCGAGATCAGCGGCGGGCGGATTTCGCTGACGGCCTCGAGCACGATCTCCTGCGAAGCCTTTCGGCGCAGGAAGAAGTGGCGCACGATGTTCTCGACGTCGACGATCGGGTCGTCGACGAGCAGGCCCAGCGACAGGATCAGCGCGAACAGCGTCACGCGATTGATCGTAAGGCCCGCCAGCAGGTTCACGCCCAGCGTCAGGCCGAACACCACCGGCACGGCCAGGGCAACGATCAGGCTCTCGCGCCAACCCATGGAAATCGTCAGCACTACCACCGCCAGCACCAGCGCCACGCCCAAGGCCTCGATCAGGTCGTTGACCTTTTCGTCGGAGTTCAGCCCCGTGTTGCGCGTAATGACCACGTCCACGTTGCCGGGAACGACGTCGGCTTTGAGCCTCGCAGCCGCGGCGAGAATATCCCGCGAGACGGCGACGGCGTTGGCGCCTTTCTTCTTGGACAGGGCGATGGTGACGGCCGGCTGGGAGTTGGGCGAGGCGTCGGAGCCCGAGGCCGCCTGGCCCACCAGCGTGCCGGTGGCCCCCGGCCGGGCCTCGAACCCGCGTCCCTGGCCCCAGGAGTGGCGCACGTACGAGACGACCTCGTCGGGGCCGTCTTTGATGTCGGCCACGTCCTTGAGATAGACCGGCGCGGCGTTGAAGACCCCCACCACCAGTTGCCGCAGGTCGTCGACCCGCTCGAAGACGCGTCCGCTCTCGACGGCGTATTCCTCGTCGGTCCGCGTAAAGTCACCCGCGGTGAGCCGCACGTTCGATGCCGTCAGGGCGCGCTGAATCTCCAGCGGCGCGACGTTGAACCCGCGCATCCGCTGGCGGTCGAGATAGACCAGTGCCTTGCGCGGCTGACCGCCCACCACGTAGGCTCGCGAGACGTCCGGGACGGCCGCGAGGCGAGCGACCATTTCCTCGCCGAGGCGGCGCAGGGCGTAGCTGTCGCTGCCGGCGCCCTGCAGCGTGAGGGTGACGATGGGCACGTCGTCGATCTCCACAGGCTTGACGACCCAGCCCGTCACGCCCGGCGGCGCCAGGTCGACGTTCTCGTCGATCTTCTTGTACAGTTTCACGAGGCTGCGTTCGCGGTCTTCGCCCACCAGGAAGCGAACGGTGATGATCGCCTGGTCCTGGCGCGACATCGAGTAGACGTACTCCACCCCATCGATCTGGTAGAGCATGCGCTCCAGCGGCGTGCTGACGAGCTGCTCGACCTGCGCGGCGCTGTGACCGGGAAAGTTCACGTACACGTCGGCCATCGGCACGACGATCTGCGGGTCTTCCTCGCGCGGCGTGAGCATCAAGGCCGTGGCGCCGATGGCCATCGAGAGGATCAGCAGGATCATCGGCAGGTTGCTGTCGAGGAACGTGCGGACGATCCCGTTAGTGAATCCGCCGCCGCCCCGGGGCGAGCCTTGCGTCGAATGGTCGCTCATGGCTGGGCCTCTCCCGCCGGCAGCACCACTTTCTCGCCGCCCTTGAGACCCGCCAGCACCTCGACCTGGGGCTTGGCATCGATGGTGAGAGAGCGGCCCAACTGCACGCTGCGCCGCTCGAGGCCCCGCGGACCCGCCACCGTAACCATCGTCAACTGTCCCACATGCTCCACGGCCGCGGGGGGAATGACCAGCACCTTGGCCTGGCCCAGCGGGACGCGAAGTTTGGCGTACATCCCCGGCCTCACGCCGCTGCGGCACGGTCCGACGACTTTCACCTGGAACGTTCTCGTGAGCGGGTCGGCCAGGGGCACGATCTCGCTGATTGTGCCCGTGCAGGGCCCGCCAAGATCGTCGATGACCACGTCGATGTCCTGCCCCTTGGCCAGGCGCTTGATGAGGCCTTCGCGCACGTTGGCAATCATCTGCATTCGGTCGTAGAGGCTCACCAGCACCTGCCCCGGCGCGACGGTGTCGCCGATGTCCACGCGCTTGTCGACCACTACCGCGTCCATGGGCGAGCGAATCTCGGTGTAGCTGAGATTCTGTGTCGATTCATCCAGCGCCCGCTGTGCGGCCACAACCTCGCCGGCCAGGCCTTCGAGGCGGTACCTGGCGGTATCGACCTCACTGGCAGTGGCGACGTTCTTGCTGAAAGCCTCCTTGATGCGATCGAGATTCTTCTGCGCCTCGTCGCGCGAGGCCTGGGCGATGCTCAGCTTGGCCTGGGCCATTTCACGGCGGTTCTGCCAGGTGGACGGGTCGAGTTTGACCAGCACGTCGCCCTTATGCACTTCCTGCCCCGCGATGACGTTGACCTCGATCACCTTCTCCGGCTCGCGCACCTTCGACGCCAACGCCGTCTCCCGCAGCGGACGGATGGTCCCCGGCGCCTCTTCGACCAGCGGCAGGTCGACCAGCCTGGCCTCGGCCGACGCTTGCGGCCGGGCCAGCGCACTGCGGGCGGCCGACGCCATTTCCTTGCCCGTGTCGGGAGCGACCTTCGGGCTGAAGACGCCGTCAAGGTAGAGCATCAGGAGGACAACAAATCCGGCCAGCACCAGAACAAGAACGCTTTTGATCGCCACCCTGAACAGTCGCTTCATCGCCAACTCCTTGCATGCTGCGGTCGCAGCGGCACAATGTCAAACCCATCATAGCCCCGCTCCGGGAACAATCGCAAGGAAAGGTGAGGGCGTGAATTGCAGCCGCTGGCGCGGCCACTGCGAGCGAGGGCTCAGCCGGGTCCGGCCCAGAGGAGTTGGCCTTGGGGACCGCTGACCAGCATCATGCAGAGCGTGCGCGGCTGAATGTCGTCGCTCAGGCGGAGGGTCGCGCGGACGACGTCGCTGCCATACTGGTCGAGCATCACGATCTGCACGTCCGAGGCATTGGCGATCTGCTTGAGGGTAAACACCGCCATCTCGCGCCGCCCACCGTCGTTGGGGCCGGCAGCGACCACCTGCGCGGCGATCACGGCGTCGAGTTCCTCCGCCGAGGCCGTGCGGAGCTTGGTGATCATGTCCTTGACCTGCACCGCCCGCGGCGAGTCGCCGCCGAGTTCCTTGCGCGGATATTCGCCCGAGCAGCCGCAGACGGCCGCCAGAACGCCCGCCAGCAGGCTAATTGGAATAGTACGGGTCATTGACGGTGCTGACGAATCCCAGCTTGCGCTGCGCGTTGAGGAGCATGCCCTGGCCCGGCGGCAGCGAGCCGGTACTGCCCGATGCAAACAAGACGCCGCACTGGCCGCTGTGGCGGAAGTGGTTGGTCGGCGTCACCGTGCCGCCGGCGCCGGGTACGGGCGGCTCCAGGTACGTGCTGTTCTGGAAGATCGGCACGCTGGCCGGAGCCCAGTACAAGGCCGAGTCGGCATAGACGATCAACTGCGAGGGGCGCTTGATGTCGGCGCCGGTCTTGCGGGCAACCTCGATCGTGGGCGCCCCAACGCGAGTCATGAATTTGCCGTCCAGGAAGAAAGCGTTGTACCCGTACGTCGTGGTCGGCTCGATGATCCCCGCCTGGGGCACAACGTCTTTCCAGTTCATCGACGGGCAAAGCAGGCAGTGAAAGTCCCAGTACGGATACATCCAACTGGCTCGCTGGTTGACCGGGTTGGTGGCCGCGCCCCAACTGTAGATGTACGTAAACGCCCGCGTGCCTTCATACGCCGTCGTGTACGCCGCCCGATACGGCGGGAACTGGTCGGCGTGGTCGCGGCGGTAATTGTTGATGGACGTGCCCATGTAGCGCAGGTTCGTCTGGCACTGCACGGCCCGCGCCGACTCCAGAGCGCCCGAGACGGTCGGAATCAGGATCGCCGTCAGCACGCTGATAATGGCGATCACCGTCAGCAGCTCCATCAAGGTGAAGCCGCGCCGGCCGGACCGCATCGTCTTGTTCATTGCCTGGATCATCTCAATCTTAAGCCAACGATACCGAACCCGGGCCCCATGGCAAGGGCCCGGGTCCGGTCTGTTGGGAGGTTATCGAATTACGCACTGCGCCGGCGCAGCAGTCCCAAGCCGCCGACCAACAACAGCCCCAGCGTCATCGGCTCGGGGGCGTTGGTCGTGGGAATCAGCGGCACGTACACTTGATTGTAACCATGCGAGAGCACGTCTTCCTGCACCCATGCGTCGATGAAACCGTTGGCCAGATCACGCATGCCCACGCCGAGTTGGGACGGGGTCAGTTCGCCGTTGGGAGCGACCGCCGGCTGCGTATTGCCGCCGAAGTCCTGGTACGAGGCGTTGCCATCCCACCAGAAAGACGGATATGCCAGCATCCAGTACGGATCGGAAGCCATGATGCTTGACCCGTTGTATGACAGGCCGTCGAGCCCGAATCCGTAATCTTTGTGCGTGTGATAGGTCACGCCAATCACATTCGCGGTCTTCAGCACTATCAGCATGGCCTCGGACGACCCAGCGTCCACCGTCGCCCCGTGAGCCGGGTGCGTCGTGCCCCAGCTGTCAGTGTATCCGTTGACGTAAGGATCGTAGCCTTCGCTACCGTCGTCAACACGCGCCACAGTGTCGCCATCATTCCAGCGATACCCGAAGGCGTACGATCCGCCCGGTATGGCGGAATGGCTGAAATCCAGTACCAGCAGCGCCTTGTTCTGGGCGTTGATATCACCGGTCCACGACTTAACCTCGATGCCTGAAAATACATCGGCCTGGGCCGACGCGGCCAAGGCCAGCACGCTGCACACCGCTGCTGCACGAAACAACCCTTTACGTCCGAACATCTCACAACTCCTTTTGTGCCCTCGGGCACAGACGGAACAGACAGCCCGCACGCGGACCGTCTCGGGGAACAGAAACCTGGGGGAGTTCTTGAAGTGCCGGCGCGAAGAGGGAAACGGGCCCGTTTTCCGCCTCTCGCGAGCGGCAAACAAAAATCCCGGACACTCGCGGGGGCAAGTTCCGGGACAATGCGCTGGAAGGCGGATTGTTACCGGCACCCACTCACTCGCGGTGGTGCACCAGGTTATCCGCAGGCAGGTCTTCTGGCTTCCGGGTCTACCTTCCGCTGCGCCTTCCCGGACCGTTAACACAACGATCCAGTGGCCTGTGCAGCGGTCGTCACCGGTTACAGCGGCGCGTCCGCGGCCGATTTTCACGGCCTTCCCTTGGGTTCGTCGTCGACGAACACCTGCTGATGGGACTCTTCTAGCCCCTCCGGCCGCTCCTGTCAAGCGGCGTTCTGAAAAAAACTTACCACAGAGTCTCAGAGGAAGATGAGGGTAAAAACAAAACTCGATGTGAAAAACAAACTGTTAGTATCGAAATCTTGCTTTTACCCCCTCAGCTCTTCTCGTTGTCTCTGTGGTAGGTTTTGTCTTACCCGACGCCGGCTGCTTTGAGCGCCACGGTGCAGCGCTGCACGAGTTGGGTTTTCAGTTCGTCGATATCGCCGGCCAGGCGCACGCCGGCGGCTCGGCGGTGGCCGCCACCGCCGTACTGGCGGGCGATCTCCGCCACGTCGATGGCGTCGCGGCTGCGGAGGCTCACGCGCACCAGCGCTCCGTTCTCGACCAGGATGATGGCCGTCTCGACCGACGCGACGCGCAGGGCCTCATTGACAAGATTCTCCGTCTCTTCGCACGTGGCGCCGGTAGCCAGGAAGTCGCTCTTGCGGATGGTCATGGCCGCCAGCGCCCCGTCACAATGCAACTCCAGGCTCTCCAGCACCCGCCCGATCAGCTTGAGCCGCTCGGGGCGGTCGGTCTGGTAGAGCTTTTTGTAGAGCAGGTCCGGCCGCACGCCGGCGGCCACGCACTGGGCGACCGCCCGCAGGGCGGCAGCGTCGGTGTTGGCAAAGTGCAGCCATCCGGTGTCGGTGGTGACGGCCACCATCAGCGCCTCGGCGACGGCGAGGGGCATCGGCCACTCCAGGTGCTCGATGACCTGCATGACCATGATTCCCGCCGCGGCAGCGGAGGCGTCGATCCACTGCACGCTGCCGAGGTCGTCGACCGTGCGGTGATGGTCCACCACGGCCACCTTGTCGCGTCGCGCGACGATAGCCTCGGCGATTCCCTCGAGCTGGCTGGCGGCGCACGTATCGACGATCACGACGAGGTCGGCCGCATCGGCCAGCGCGGCGAAGCGGTCGCCGGCAGGGATCTTCTGATCGGGGAACAGGAATCCGTACCGTTCGGGCAGGGCGTCGGGCAAAACGCAGGCGACGCTCTTGCCGGCGGCACGGGCAGCGCCGGCAAGGGCGGCCATCGAGCCCAGCGCGTCGCCGTCGGAGCGCGCGTGCGTCGTGACAAGCAGCGACCGTGCGCCCGTCAGGCGGTCGCACAGCAGGCTAAAGACGTCGTTTGCAGATTTCGCGCACACGCTGCACGTCCTTGGATATCTGAGTCTTGAGGGCCTCGGGGCCGGCAAACCTCTGCTGGTCGCGCAGGCGTGCCAGCAGGCCCAGGCTCATCATCTTATCATAGACGCTGTCCTGAAGGTCCAGCAGGAAGGCCTCGACGACGACCTCGTCGCCGTCGAACGTCGGCTGCGTGCCGATGCTGACTGCGGCCGCACTGCCCTGCCCGGCCACGCGCGCCCATCCGGCGTAGACGCCCTGGGCGGGCATGACCAGGGGACCGATGTCGATGTTGCACGTTGGAAAGCCTAGGCTGCGCCCGACGCGCCGCCCGATCACGACCGGCCCCTGGAGGGTGTAAGGCCCGCCCAGGCAGCGGGCGGCGTCTTCCACGCGCCCGGCGGCCACCAGCGAGCGGATGAGCGTGCTGGATATCTGCACGGTTTCACTGCCCAGTTCGATCAGCACCGGATCGATCGCGTGGACGAAAAAGCCCAACTCGGCGCCGCGCCGGCGCAACAGCTCGATGTTCCCCGCCCGGGCGGCCCCGAAGAAGAAGTTGCCGCCCTCGACCATGTGCCGCGGCGCAAAGCGATCCACGATCACCCGCGTGATGAAGTCTTCCGCCGAGAGGCCCAGCAGGGCTTTGTCCGCGCGGGCCGTGACAACGTAGTCGGCGCCGGCTTCGAGCAGCAACTCGGCGCGGCGCTGGGGCAGCGTCAGCCGTAGCGGAGCGTCCTGGGGCCGCATGACCAGGTCCGGGGGCGGGTCGAAGGTCATGGCCACGACGGGCGCGCCCTCGCCATCGGCCAGCGCCCGCGCGCGGGCGATGATGTGACGGTGGCCCACATGCACGCCATCAAAGTTGCCGATGGTCAGCACGCACCCGCGCATCTGCGAGATCAGCAATTCCAAGCCTTGTATGTGCCGCTCGTTCATGAAGGGTCAGATTCTAGCACCCACGATGCGGGATATCCAATATCTGATACCGTACGCCAGGAGGATCGCCTCTAAATCAACACCAGGGCCTGTTGCCGCCCAAAGTCAAAAAGCTCGCAGAGCGGTCATAGGCTTGCGGGAACGCGCGAAAGTTTGGGACCTTGAAGCTTTGGACTTTGAGTTTGTTTAGGATTTAGAGTTTGAGGCTTAGGATTTCCCCATCGGCATGGACCTTCTCCTCCCTGCAAAATTGGATTCGATTGCCTTGTATCGCACCCCCGTCAAATATCGCGGGCGGCCGTCCCACGCGGGACGGCCGCCCGTTCATCTCAACAATTCGACGCGGCTCGCGGGATCAGTCCACGCGACGACGACGTCGGATCACCATCAACACCGCTCCAACCGCCAGCAGAGCCATCGTCGCCGGCTCGGGAATCGGGTCCACCTTCAGACCGGTGATGTAGATGCCAGTGGCATCTTGCACGAAGGCCAGGCTCTCGGTATGCCACCGCTCGTCGGTGGTGGTTCCCAACGACCAGATTGGAGCATAGAACTGCGTCTGCGTCCAATCCGTCGTACCGGTGTACTGGAACAGATACAGCTTGTCGACAAGCCTGGCATTGTCAAAGCCGTATCCATCCAGAACCAGCTTCCAACCGTTCTGAAGCGTCAGACGCCCGTCGTTGATCACGATCAGGTCGGCAACGCCGTTGCCCAACTCCCAGTTGTAGGTGGAGTTGTTGTCCATTTGCAGGTTGCCATCAACCGTAATCGTCCCGATGCTGTTGCCCGGGGCCACATAGGCATTGCCGGCTATCTGCACCAGGTTGCTGGTCGTGATGTCCCAGTTGCCTTCCAGGCCGGCATTGTTGTTGAAATAAATGTGGCTGCCGGTGATGGAACCGTTACCCTTCAGGCGGTTGGGGTTCTCGGCCGTGCCGTTCTCTACATACATGCTGCCGTTGCCCGAGGTGCCGAGCTGGATGATGCCCTTGCCCTCTTCGCCGGCAACGTTGACGGCCAGCAGCCCGCCGCCGTTGTTCTGGACGTAGATGTTGCCCTGGGTGGCGATGTTGCCACCGACGGTCAACTGGCTGCCGTTCTGAACGTACAGGTGCTCGGTCGTCATGATGCTTCCGCCGACAGACGACGTGCCCTTGTTGAGCTCAAACCGCCACGCACTGACGTCGCCGCCCACCGTGTAGCCGGTGCCGGCCGTGCCGTCGGTGTAAACGTGCCAGCCCTGCAGACTACCACCTACGCTCAAGCGGCTGCCGCTTTCGAGGTAAACGCCGCGGTCGGCGTTGCCCTGGGTCTGAACCACGCCCGCACGGAGGCTGCCATCCACGGTCATGACTGTGGCATTCCGCAGATACACGTGCTCGCCGGTCTGCAGGTTGCCGCCGATGTGGCCGGTGCCGGCGTTCATTTCAAACCGGTACTCGGTCGCCACGTTGCCGCTGATGTCCACCAGCGAGCCGGGGCGGTTATCGGCGTTGAAGTAATTTGCCGAAACGTTGCCCGTCACGATCAGTTTGTTGCCGGTGTAGTTGCCATCGCCGTTGCCGACATAGATATCGCGATCCGAGGCCCCGACGTAGCGGGGGTCGGTGCCGGTGTAGGCGTTGCCGCTGCGCAGGTCGCCGATCACTCTCAACGTGCCGCCGTCATAGATTCGCACGTGCTCGCCCATGGTGGCGAAACCGTTCATCTGCAGTTCGCCGTCGCCACGCTTCTCCAGGCCCCACAGGTTCGTGACGGCGCCGGAGAGGACGGCCTTGTCGGCGGTCGAGTTCGGGTTGTCGTACACATGGATGTACCGATACCCGCTCTGGGCGTCGATGTCGTTGGTCAGCGTGACGACGTTGTCGGCCGTGGTCGACCCGAACATCAGCCTCGTGCCGCGGAAACCGTTGTCCTGGTTGTTCCAGTACAGCGTCGCGCCGCCTTCGAGGTTCACCGTCAGCGCGCCGCCACGGGCGGCGAAACCGCCGCCGTTGCTGTCCCAGCCGATGGCGCCGGACTCAGTCCAGCCGATGTTCATGTTCAGAGTGCCATTGGCCTGCAGGACGGCGCCCTTGTTGGTGTTGTCGGCGTTGTCGGCATACAACCACACCCAGCCGCTGCCCAAGCCGGCGCCATTCGTTCCGACATCCAGTGCACCGCGGTGGATCCGCGTCCAGCCGGTCCGCTCGCTGTTGTCGCCGGTCAGGAGCAGCGTGCCGGCGCCCTGCTTGACCAGCATGCCGCCGCCGGTCAGGTTGCCCGACATTGTCGCCAGGGTGGTCAGGCTTGGCGTATTGACGTTCCCCTCGCAGTTGAGGTTGATGTTGTTGGTCAACGTGACATTATGCGTCGAATACGCCGAGCCCAGGTAGATCTGCTGGCCGTTGAAGCCCGATCCATTGTCCGACCATGTTATCGCAGCACCGCCATTGAGGGTCACGGCCAGGTCGCCGCCGTAGGCGGAGAAGCCGCCCTGGCCCCAGTTCCAGTTTACGTTGCCGGCGCTGTACCCGATATTCAGTGCCAGCGTGCCGCTGCTCTCGATCAGGTTGGGGCCGCCGCCGTAGAAGGTGGTCCAATTGGTCGTGCTGAGGTTGCTGCCATTGGGCTTGACGCGAACCGTGGCGCCATTGAGGATCCAGTTGGCGGCCGTATTGTTGGTCGTGCCGTTAAGAACGGTCAGACCGTTGTCGAACCAGATCCAGCTGTCGCCGCCGCCGCCGGACAGATTGGCATTGACGGTGCCGCCGCTGAAGCCGTACGTATTGGCCGTGATCGTCTGGGCGTTGATCGTGCCGTTGGCAAGGCGCAGGCGGCCCAACTGCAGGTTGGCCTGGCCGGCATCCACCGTCACGGTCCGGTTCTCGATGTTCAGCGTCCCGCCCACGGCCAGCGTCGAGCCGGTCATGTTCAGGTCGCTGCCGCGCAGGTTCAGGTCGCCTGTCGCGGTGATGTCGCCTGCCGCCCCGGCGCCGTTGCGGACCAACGTGCCGTTGATCGTCAGCTGGCGAACGCTCAAGGCGTCATCCACAGTCAGGGTGCGGCCAGAGGCGATCTCGATGTCCGTCTGCCCCAGCGTCGTCACCAGGTTCGAGCCGGTCATGTTCAGATCGGCCCCGCCGACATAAAGCCGCCCGTCGACCTGGAGGTTGCGGTCGTCCGGGGTGGCGCCGGTGAGGTTCAGCGTGCCGTCCATGTTCAGGTTGTACACATGAAGAGCCTGGTCAGTGGTGACGGTGCCGCCGCCATTGATGTTCAGGCTGGCGCCGCTGCCCATGGTCAGCGCGGCCCCGCTGGTCAGGTTCAGATTGAAGCCGTTGCCGACGGTCAGGGTGCCGCCATCCTTGATGCTGATGGCCTGACCATTCTGGTTGAACGTGCCGGAGGACAGGTTCAGGTTCTGCGCGTTGACTGTCCCGGAAGTCGTCAGCGTGCCGCCCTGCAGGACGAGCGTGCCGCTGACGTCAAACCCGGCGTCGCCGGTCACCTGTGCGCCACCGTTGACCTCCATGTAGCTGGCGGCGATCTGGTTGTCGGCCTTCAGCGTCGAGCCGTTGTTGAGGTAGAGGTTGGCGCCGTTGGCCGTGAAGGTCGAGCCAGTGCCCGTCGCGGCGCTGGTGTCGATCGTGTAGCCGTAGCCCAGGTTCATCTGGTTGCGGATCGTCACGTCGCCGGCCGTGCCGGTGCCGTTGCGCACCAGGCTGCCATTGTTCTCGAAGTTCGCATAGCCGACGTCAAGGGAGTTATTCAGGATCAACTGACCGTTCTGTCGCACCTGCAGCCACTCGCCGCTGATGACCAGCGGGCCGTCAACGGTCAGCTTGCCGTAGTTTCCGGCATCGTTGCGGTTGCCGCTGCCATCCTCGTTCACGCCAAGATGGTAGAAGCTCTGTGTGCCGGTCCCGGCGAACGTCACATCGCCCTTGTAGACGCCCACGCGGGAGTTCCAGCCGGCCGCGATGTCGCTGGCGATCTCCAACGAAGCCCCGGGCAGGGCCTGGAGCGTCAGGCGGTTGTCATAGTTGGCTTCGACCGTCAGAGTCTTGCCGGCCGAGCCCAGCGTGATGGCCCCGCCCGAGGCCATGATAGCGGCCGTCTGGTGACCGTAATCGCCGTTGCCCAGATTCACGTGTTGAACGGTCACGGCGTTGTCGTAGGTCGTGGCCAAGCCGTCGGGGCTGTTGAGCACCAGGCTGCCGCCGACGTAACTGCCGTTGTAGCCGCCGGTAAGCTTAATGGCCGCCGTGCCCATCGCGCCGGCGGCGTTGCCCACCAGCGTGCCGCGCTGCACGTCGATCGTGGTATTTTCCAGATTCACGCCCGCCGCATTGAGGATCAGGGTGCCGCTGCCGGTCTTGGCGATCGTGGTGGCAACGCTGTTGCCGTCCAGAGCGCCGGTAACGGACACAGGGATCGCCCCGCCGATGCCGACCTGGCTGCCCGCGGCGGCGTCAACGCTCAAGGCGCCGATATTGACCTGCGGCGCCGTGCCCTGGATCGTCAGCGTCCCGTCTCTGAGCGTCACCGCGCTGACATCCACGGCCGTGCCGGAATTGGCTTCCAGCGTGGAACTGGCGGTCACCAGGAGGTTCGCTGAGGTGCTCACTTCGCCATAGGTCATCCCGATGTAGCTCCACATGCCGGCCTGATTGGCTGCGCTGGGATTGATATTCTGCCACCCCAGCGCCGACGTCCAGAACTGGAAGCCGACGTTCTCGCCGCCGCCGTTTTCGGCAAACCCAAAGGCGACTTTGTAGCTCTCATTCTGCGTCAAATTGACCCACTGCGGACCGCCCCAGTTGCCGGAGATTCTCTCGTTTTCTTCAAACGTGCCGTTCTGGTTCACGTCGATGTACATCGTGTAGGCATCATCGCCCCAATACGAATTGAAGCACTGATTGCCCGTCTCGGGGGCCTTATAGTAGCCCGTCCAGGCGACCTGGAAGTTCTCCGTGCGGGTTTGACCGGGGAAGAGCAGGTTGAAATTGCCGTTGTAGTTGATGCCTGGTCCGTTGGAAATACCCTTGCCGGTATCCTCTTCGGTCTCGGCCGCCACCTGCGTCAGCAGATTGCCCGGCTTCTCAAAGAGCAGTTGCGGATCGGGGTTCCAGCCGTCGTTGTAATAGATGCCCGCGGTCAGCGCGTTGTTGACTGAGCCGATGGTGGGCACACCGCTGAGTTCCAGCTTGCCTCCGGCCAACTGGACGGTGGTGGCGCCGCCGGTGGCATCATGCGTGGCCGTGCCGATGGCGGTCAGCGTGCCGCTCTGGACCACGATACTGGAATTGGCCGCCGAAATGCCGCCGGCGCTGTTGTCCATAACGACTCGGCCGGCGCCCGATCCCTTGATGTTCAGGGTCTGGGCCGCGCCGCCGTCGCTATAGGCGCCCATATTGAGGTCGGTGTTCACAGCGTTGAGCGTGCCGCTCTTGCCCGCCCCGGCCAGGACCGTGCCGGTCACGCTGACCTTGCCGGCGCCGCTGCCGCGCAGCTCGGCGCCGTCGGCCAGGGTGACGCTGCCGAAGGCCACATCCGCGGTGGTAGCCTGCAGTTCACCGCCGTTGGCAGTGACCTGGAAGTTCTGAGCCGTCAGGTCCACGGCCGTGGGGTTATTGATCGCCAGACCGCCGCCGTTGAGCGGATTGATGGTCGCGCCATGCAGGGTCTCGCCGGTCAACTTCACCAGGCCGCCCTGAAGTTCCAGTGTGGTGTTGGACAGGAAGTTCGCGTCACCGCTGTTGGCCAAGGCCAGCGTTCCGGCGCCGGTCTTGGTCAGGACGGTGCCTGCCGTCGAGGCTGTGAACTCCGCCACGGCCAGATCCTGTCCTGCGGTGGTCGCGGCAACCGTCGCGCTGCCCAGCAGGTCCATCGTGTTGACGGCGCCCTTGCCGGCCGCGAGGGTCGCGCCGGCGTCGACAATCACCTTGGTGCCCGCGTCGGAGGTGGCATTGAGGTAGCCGCTGATCGTCAGCGTGCCGGTGGGGGCAATGTACAACTGCCCGCCGTTGCTCAGGGCCACAGCCTTGGCCGCCTGCGCGTCGTCAACGGTGACTTTGTAAGCTGTGTCAATCTGCGCCTTTTCGTTGGCCGTGGGATAAGTCGGGGGCTGATTCGTCCAGGTCGAGTCGCTCCAATTGCCGTCGGCCCCGGCGTTCCAGATCATCGTGTAAAGGCCGTTGTAGATCGTTCCGGCATTGCCGCCATCCACATTGAAGTAGCTGGCGAAGTTGATGAGGTTGCCTTGGTTGGATAAATACGTATTGGCGATGTTGTACGTGCCTTCGTCAAACGTGTTGCCGCCCAAGGTCAGGCTGATGACATTCAATGCATTGGTCGTGCCCGAGTATCGAACGAAGCCGCCGTTCTCGATCGTCAGGCTGGTCATGGCGCTGCCCAGGGCGTTGTTGTTTTCCAGCCACAAGCCACGATACGCCACGTCCCACATGCCGCTGTAGGTGCTCGAACTGTCGCCGTAAAGGACCAGGCGCCCGTCTCCGGTCTTGGTGACCGCCACGCCCATTTCGCCGTGCAGCGAGCCCATGAGCTCAAAGTTGTACCCGTCCCAGTTGGCCCGCATGGTCGAGGCCGTACCGAGAATATTGATGTCGCCGTAGATGCGGGTGGCCGCCTGCCCGAACAGCTCGCCGCCGTTGAGGTTCACGGTCGCGCCGGAGACGTTCGTCTCGCTGAAGTTGTTGCTCATGCGGGCCGAGCCGCCGGAGAGAATGTTGATCGTGCCGGAATTGAAGCCCGAACCCCATTCGAGATACCCGCCGGAACCGTCCACTTTGATGGTGCCGCCGCCCAGGCTGTTGCGATTCACCGACGTCACGTAGCCCTGGCTGATGGTCATCGTGCCCGACCAGTCGCCCGTGCTGACGTTGCCCATGCCGGCGCCCTGGCCGCCCAGTTCAAGATATCCGTCGCCGGTCTTGTTGATGTCGGCCGTGCCGTTAAGGGTGTGAACGCGGAAGTTGTACCCGCCATAGTTGGCGCGGAGGGTCGAGTTGCTGAGGACGTTGATCGGGCCGTACAGATTCGTCCGGAATTCGCCGCGGATCTCGCCGCCGTCGAGGTTGAGCGTCCCGCCGGTGACGTCGCCCGACTCGTCGCCATTGAGCCAGGCCAGTCCTCCCGCTTTCACATTCACGGTGCCGGAATTGAACCCGTTGATCAGGTGAAGCGTGCCGGCGCCATAGGCCGTGCCCAGGTTCAACGTGCCGTTTCTCAGGCCGCTGCGGTTGCTGGTGAACTCCACGTACGATTCATCGACGGTCATCGTGCCCGACCAGTTGCCGCTTGTCGAGCCGAGTTGGAGGTATCCCGAGCCGGTCTTCTGAATGTTGCCCGAGCCATTGAGCTCGCTGTTGATCGTGAACTGGTACCCATTATAGTTGGCGCGCAGGATAGAAGCGCTGGCAACATTGATCGCGCCATACAGGTTCGTCCGGTACTCCCCGCTGAACGTGCCGCCGTCGAGCACCAGGTTGTTCGCCGTGGCCGACTGGTCGCCGTCCAGATGCAATTCGCTGCCGGCGTACAAGGTCAACTGGTCGGCAAACGTGCCGCCGTTGGCCGAAGCGCGGTCGCCGCTGTTCATGTAAAAGAGGTTACCGCTGCTGAAGTCCACCGGGGTGGGATCCCACTGGGCGGTGTCCATCCAGTTGTTGTTGGTCCACCCGGTGTTCCAGGTATAGTCTGTAGCCAGAACGGGTCCCACAGCCACCAGGCACATAATCAAGAATGACATTGCCAGGACGGGGGCGGTCGTTGCAGCGTTCCTCATGACAGGTCTCCTCTTTCTTCGGACAGGATTTGTCGCGCGAACAAATCCTCTCCTTATTCAAACATTCACCAGCCCAAAAAGACGCTTGAAACTGCGGCTGGGCACCTCTGCTCCAGCGAACAAAACACACGGCGGTTTCCTGCCGCCACGATGTGCACTGGGTATATTAAACCGACCTCGGAAATTTCGCAAGAGAAAAACCGGGGCGACAGCCGAAAAATGTGCGAGAAATGAACGCGGACTGCTTTCCGACGAGTTTTTGACGTATCCGATTTTTCCTGTTTACTCTACCGCCCGCGGTTGAGGAGGCTGCGGCGGTGCAGGTAGTCGCAGAGGACCTCGCCCATGTCGCGGCTGGTGTCGACGGGGACATACTCGATCTGGTTGCGGTTGCAGATGTCTTCGAGCTGGGCGGTGTGGGCGGCCATGGCATCGAGGTAGCTCTTGCGCAGGTCGTCGGGCTGGGCCAGCAGATTCTGGTCGCTCTCCAAGCCGACGAACTTGACCATGCCCGCCAGGTCGAAGGCAATCTCGTCGTGATGGAGCGTGTGGAAGAGCACGACCTCGTGCTTGTTCCAGCGCAGTTGCTGCAGCGGGCCTTCCAGGCTTGTCAAATCTGAGAAGAAGTCGCTGAAGATCATGACGATCTCGCGGCGTTTGAACCGCCCGCAGAGCACCTGCAGGCTGGCGCCCAGGTCGGTCTTCTTGACCGGCTCGATCTGGTCGAGCACGTGCGTCATGCGGATGACCTGCCCCATGGCGTTGCTGGGGGGCACGTGGTCGACGACGCCCTGATCGAAGGTCGTCAGCGAGACCTTGTCGCTCTGGTGCACGACCGAATAGCCCAGCGTGGCGGCCATCTCGGCAGCGTACTGCATCTTCTGCTCGCTGCCCTCGCCGTATCGCATCGAGGCGCTGACGTCCAGCACGAGGTGGCAGACGAAGTTGGTCTCCATCTCGTACTGCTTGATGAAATACTTCTCGCGGGTAAAGTACACGCGCCAGTCGATGTGCTTGGGGTCGTCGCCGGGGACATACTCGCGATGGCCGGCGAACTCGACGGCAAAGCCGTGCCGCGGCGATTTGTGAGCCCCAGCCAGGTTGCCCTCGACCAGCAGCTTGGCCTCGATCCGCTGATCGGCCATCCGCGCCAGCACGGCCGGGCTCAAGTATCGCGTTAAGATTGATGTCTGCGCCATAGCAATCATCCAGGTTCGGGGACGGGGAGTGCGGGATTTAGGGGATTTAGGGGATTAAGAAGATTAAGAGGATTAAGAAAGAAGAGAACTGATTGACATCTGTCGCAGTCTTCATCTTTGTCCCGAATCCTCTTAATCCCTTAAATCCGCGTAATCCCGCACTCCCCGTCTTTGTCTCTGTTCTTAATCCTTTTAATCCCTTAAATCCTCGTAATCCCGCACTCCCCCCGTCCCCGTCTTTGTTTCTAATCCTCTTAATCCCTTCAATCCGCGTAATCCAGCTCTCCCCTCCCCGTCCCGTCAAGCAACAGGAGGTTGATACTGCTTATCAGCCGGGATCGCTTCGACCAGCATGTCGACGAGTTTGTCGCTGCCGACGTTGGCGGCCTGGGCGGGATAGTTCGCCGCGATGCGGTGCCGCAGCGACGCGTGGGCAACGGCTTGCACGTCGCCGGTGGTGGCGTGGAAACGCCCGTAGAGGATCGCCCTTGCCTTGGCAGCGGTGACCAGTGTCAGCAGCCCGCGCGGGCCGGCGCCGAAGTTCACCCAGTTGTTGATGAACTCAGGGGCTTCCTTCGTCCGCGGTCGCGACGCCCGCACCAGGGCGTGGGCGTAGCCGAGCACCTGGTCGCTGACGGGCACGCGGCGCACCAAGTCCTGCACCTGGACGATCTGCTGGCCGCTCATGACCGGCGTGATCTTGCCCAGCGAATCGGTGGTGACGCGACGGGCGATCTCCCACTCTTCCAGACCGGTGGGGTAATCGACCTTGATATACAGCAGGAAGCGGTCGAGCTGGGCCTCGGGCAGCGGGTACGTGCCTTCCTGCTCAAGGGGGTTCTGCGTGGCCAGCACAAAGAACGGCGCGGGCAGCGTGTGGATCGTGCCGCCGGCGCTGATCTGTCGCTCCTGCATCGACTCGAGCATGGCCGCCTGCGTCTTGGGCGGCGTGCGGTTGATCTCGTCGGCCAGGATCATGTTGGCAAACAGAGGCCCGGGCAGGAACTGGTACTGACGCTTGCCGGTGTTGGGGTCTTCCTGGATGACCTCGGTTCCGGTGACGTCGCTGGGCATCAAGTCAGGCGTGAACTGGATGCGCTTGAACGTCAGGTGCAGCGCCTGCGCGATCGAGCTGATCAGCAGCGTCTTGGCCAGGCCCGGAACGCCCTCCAGCAGCGCGTGGCCTCGGGAGAAGATTGAAATCAGCACCTGCTCGATCACCTGGTCCTGGCCGATGATCACGTTGGCCAGTTCCTTGCGGATGGTCTCGTAGGCCTTCTGGCAGGTCTGCACTGCTGCGATATCGTCTTTGGAAAGCTGCTGCTCGCTCATTATCGACTCCTGGGCACTGGGCCCGTTTTTCGGTCCGTTCTACTTGACGCTCTGACGGTAGTTCTGGAGCTTCTCTTCGTATCCAGGCGGCGGGTCCGTCTTGGCGCTGCTCTGGATGGCCGCACGCAACTCCGGCGGCAGTTTGGCAAACCACGGTTTGTCGTCGTATTTCTTGGGGGCGACCTTCGCGTCGGCCGTGCGACGGCCGGGCTTGTTGAGCCCGCCGCCCTTGCCGCCGCCGAAGTTCTGCGGGGCGTTGGGGTCAACGTCCGGAGGCGTGACGTTGGGCTTGGCCTTTTCCGGAAGAGCGAAGGGATCTTCCGGCGGCTCATCGTTCTTGGGCTCGGGCTTGAAGCCCGGAGGCAGCGCCTCGCCCTTGGGGATCAGGTCGTCCATCTTGCCGACCTTGGCCCAGGGGCGTTTGCCGTCAAACTTTCCGTGCTGGTTGCCCTTCTGCGGGCGGTCCTCGGTCGGGTTGCCGGTGCTCTCGCCGCCGACGCCCTTGCCCGGCGTGCCCTGGCCCATGCCCAGGTCGCCGGGGGTCGTGCCGGTCTTGCCCGGCGGAGGCTTGTCATCAGGCTTATTCTCCTGGTTCGGCGCAGGCGGCGGGGCCTTGACGATCTCGACTTCTTCGTCCTCGTTGCCCTTCTCCTCCTCCTTCTTGGGCAGTTCGCCGTTCTTGTCCAGCGTTTCCAGGGCCTTGTCGACGACCGGCTTGGAAGCGATCTGCTCAGCCGTCTCTTCCGGCGCCACGGGCTTGAACTGGTCACCCAGCGGCTTGGGCGGCGGCGGAGGCTGGTCCGATGGCTCGGTGATCGTGCGTTTCTTCTTTTCCTTAGGTTTGTCCTCGGGCTTCTTGTCCGTCGGATCCTTTTTCTCAGCGGGCTTGTCCTGCTTCTTGGGCGCCGGCGGCGGAGGCGGCGGCGTGCTGCGCCCGGTCGGGGTAGCCGGCGAGGGCTTGCCGGTGTTGGGCTCGAAGACGCCCGGGGCCGATGGCGGCGCTGCCGGCTGCGCCGGCGATGTAATCGGCGCCGTCTGAATCACCGTCGAGGCGTTGACGCCCTCTTCCGGAGGGTTCTGCACCTGCGGATTGTTGGTATCCTGGGCCTGCCCGACCGCGGGGGCGGGGTTCTGCGGGCCCTGGGTCTGCGGCGGGATGGGGATCTGCGCCCCGCCCTCGCTCTTGTCCATCTTTCGCTGCTGGGGCATGGCCCCCCCGCCGGCGATTTGCGGCGGCAGTGGCGGCTTGTTGCTGGGCGGGAAGATCGGCGTCGTCTCGGGCGGGATGAACTCCTGCTGCGGCGCGCGGTCGAGGTTGGGGTTCAGCTTGGCCGCTTCCTTGAGCGCTTCCTTGAGCGGCTTGTTGGCGACCTTCTTCTGCTGCGAGAGCTTCTCGGCCATGTCGCCCATTTCTTCCTGGGCGCCGATGTAGTCGCCCAGGGCACTGGCCAGGGCGCGGGCCTTGTTCAGGTCCTCGTCCTTCTTGTCGCTCTTGGGCATCTCGGGCTGCTGCGGCTGGGCCTGCTGCTGACCGGCCGGGGCCAGTCCGCTCTGTCCGGGGGGCGATTCGGCGCCTGGGGCCTTGCCGGGCTTCTGGAGCTGCGCGGTCGGGTCGGCCGCGCCCGCCCCTTGGTCCTTGTCGCCCTTGCTCTCTTGCGGGATCGCGCCATGCGAAGGCGGCTGGGGGCCGGAGGGCTTCTTCTTCCCGTCATCAGGCAGCTTGGGCTGGTCGGGATTGTTCCTCTTGTTGGGCGGCAGCTTGGGCTGCGGGGCGCCCTCGCCCATCTGGGCGGCCAGGGCGATCAGGTCGTCGCGGGCCTTCTGCTGCTGCTTGGCCAGATCCTTGAAGTTGTCGGCGAGCTTTTTGTCTCGCTGGAGATCCTGCTTCTTGGCCTGGAGGTTCGCCGCGGCCTGCTCGACGTTCTTTTTGACATCCTTCTGAGCCTGAGGAGCGGCCTTGCCCGCCTGCGTGCCGCCTTTGGCGCCTTGCTCGGCGGCCTGCTCGGCCCGCTTGAGGGCGGCGCTGGCGGTAGGGTCGACATTCTTGGCCTGTCCGGCCAGGGCGCCGGCCTTGGCTTGCTGAGCGGCAAGGTCCTGCTTGGCCGCTTCGGCGAGCTTCTGCCGTGCGGCTTCGAGATCCTTCAAGGCCTTGTTGAGCATGGCCGAGACGTCGGCCTGGGTCTTGCGGGCCTCGGGTGCCGCCGCGCCGGCCTCGATCTGCTTGGCGGCCTGGGCGGACTTGGCGGCCGCCTGGTCAAGCTGCCCCGCCGCTTGCGGTGCGGCGTCCTTGGCCAGTGCTCCCGCGGCAGTGGTATTTTCGGTGACGCGCTGCTGGGCCTTAGGGCTGATGGCTCCGGGCGCGGCGGTCTGGGCGGCGGACTCTTCGCTCTGCGCCTGCGTCTGGGCGTCGGTCAGCGACTGTTGAGCGATGGCGGCGGCCTTGGCGGCCTGGGCGGTGTTGCCCTCGAGCATGGCGTGCACAGCCGTCTCGGCGGCCTGCTGCGTGTCCTGGAGCTTGGCGGTGACGGCATCGACGCGTCCGGCCTTCTGGGCCTCGATCGCCGCGGGGCGCTGGGCTGCAGCCTTGAGCATCTCGATGGCCAGGTCGGCGGTCTTCTGCAGTTCGTTGACGGCTTCGAGCGGCGTATTGGCCTCGCCACGCTCGTAGCGAGCGATAGCCGCGGCGGCGGCAGCCTGGGCGGTGGCGGCCTGGTTGAGCTTGTCTGCCATGTCGGCAGCCTGCGCGGCCTGCTCCTGTCCGGCGGCCCGCAACTGATCGGCGCGGGCGGTGAGGACGCGTTGCTGGGCGGCTTCGACGTCTGCGAGTTGGTTGGCCAGAGACTTCTGGGCGGCAGTCAGCGCCGCCTCGACGCCCTCGGAGACCTTCTCGACGGAGGCAAGCTCGCGCGTGGCGGCTTCGTCAAGCTGCTGTGCGGCCGCGACGATCTCGCCGCGGACGAGCTTGGTGGCCTCGGCGAGCAGGTCGGAAGCCTTCAGGGCCTCGATCGACGCCTGCCGCGCCGGATCGGCGGCGATGTCCTTGGCGATGCGATCTTTCGACTGGTCGACGAACGCCTGGGCCTCGGTGATCGCCTTGACGGCGCCGGGGGCTGTATCCTTGATGCCCTCGGCCACGCCGCGGGCGACGTTCGATACGGTCTGCTGCTCTTCGACGAACTTCTTGGCCGCTTCGGGCTTGAACCCGCCGTCGTTGGACGCCAGCCGCGCCCGGACGGCCTGGGCTCGCTCGGCCACGCTGGCGCGTTCGAGGGCGTCGATGGCCCGCGCCAACTCGCCGATCTTGACGCCCAGGGCCTTGCGGTTGGCGTCTGCCAGCGCCCGCTTGACTGCCGCATGCGCCTGGTCGAGCGCCTCGGCGGTGGCCTTGACTGCCGGTCGCGCCCGCGCAGCCGCCAGCGGGATGACGCGGAAGGCTTCCAGGGCGGCATCCTTCGCCCGCACCAGCGCGGTAGAGACCGCCTCGGGAACCATCGGGTACTTGGCGTGCTCGGCGGCGACCTGGTCGGCGATGCCCTTTTCGGACGCGGCGGCCTGGCCGACGTTGCCGAGCTGGCCTTCGATCTGGTCATGCTCGGCGCGGATCCGCGTCAGCGCCTCGTCGAGGCGCATCAGGGCGCTCACTTCGTCGGCAAGCTGGACGGCGGTCTTGTCGGAACCGAGCGTCTGCTCGGAGGCCCGCAGCAGCGCCTCGACGGCCGCCAGGCTCGCCAGCACCGCTTTCTGCGGTTCCTGCGCGAGGTTCAGCGTCTTGGCGGCGAGCATTTCGGCGGCCTTGAGGGCCGCGGCCTTGGCGTTTTCCAGATGCGGCGCTGTGGCCGGGATGTGCGTCAACCGCTGGGCGAGCATGCCCAGGTCGCGATGGATGTCACGCTGCTCACCCGCCAGTTTGGCAGCGGCCGCCCCGTCGCCCTTTCCCGTCTGCACGCTCAGGGCCTGCTGGCGGCGTTGGAGTTCGGTCAGCAGGTTCAGAAGCTGCGAGAAGCTCAGCCGCGTCGCGCCGCTCTGGCCCACCTGGTACAGCAGCGCCGTCAGGCCGTCGATGACGGCCTTCTGCTCGGCGGCGCTCTTGGCGTATTCCACCGATTCGAGCAGCTTCGCCGCGGCCTGCGCGTGTTCGCTGACCTTGTGCGCCCGCAGCATTCGCAGACCGTCGGAAGCCGCCGCACCGGCCGGCGGACCCCAGCCACTGATGACCGAAAGCTCGTCCACCAGCGACAGCAGCATGGTGTTGACGTCGCGCTGGTCCTGCACCGCCGAGACGGCCCGCGTCTCGCGGGTCTCCAGGTCGGCGATCTCCGGCAACGTCAGCGTCAGCTTGTGAACCGCCCGCTGCATCGCCAGCAGGTGATCGGCCTGGTCGGACATTCGGGCCACCCGCATGCGCTCCAGCAACCGCTGCCGCTCGGCGGCGAGGGTCTTGACCACCTCGCGCACCTTGGAGCGGGCCTGGGCGAAGAGCGCCTCGCGCTTGTCAGCGCTGCCCTGCTGGGCCGCCGTCAGCAGCACCACCACATCCTTCATCTCAACCTCGGCGAGCCGCTGCACGTTCTGCCGCATCGAGACAATGTCCTGGTAGACCGGCAGGTCGGTGAGCTGGTTGCAGCGGAACTGCTCCAATTGCCCGTCCAGCACGTCGGCGATCAGTTCGGCCGCCATCTGGCGCGCGCGCGACTGGGCCCCCTGGTACGTCCGCAGCGCATCGGGCTCCACCCCAAACGCCACGCCTGACAGCAGCACCGCTGCCACGCCGGCGGCGATTATTTGTCTCTGTCTCATGGCTTTGCCCTTTCCTCAATGGTCGTGGACCGATTGATGATCTGGCGAATCTTCTGTTCCGACTGGGCGTCGGGGTCCTTCGTCAGCGCCTGAAGCGCCCCGGCCTGGTCGGTCACCTTGAGCATGATCGGCGAGGCCGCTGTGGTATGGCCGGGTCGCTTGCCGCGATAGTCGCGCCCCTCGAGCACCACCTCGACCGCGTCGCCCTTGACCAGAGCCAGCGGGGCCAGGTCGAACGAGAATGCCTCGTCCAGCGGCAGTTGCGGCAACGACACGACCTTGCCCTCGGCCAGCAGCGAGTAGTCCTTGACGCGCGCCTCGCCGCCGGCAGCGGGCCGAACCGTCAGCTTCATCGTCAGGGCGCTGATGCCGTAATCGTCGCCCAGCTTGTACCGCACAGTCGGGCGGGCGTTGGGCAACACGACCACTTCCTTGAGCCGCGCCACGCTGGCCTCGAGCGTCGGCGCGCGGTCGTCTTCAAGGCGAATCTGCCCCTTGATCCCCTCCACCGGCGGCAGGTCGTCGCTGTCCAGCGCCGCGATCTCGTAGTCGATCGGCCCGGTCACTTCAGACAGCGGCGTTCCGGTAGCGGGCAGCCTCCACAGGCGGCCGTCCTGGCCGGACTCTTTCAGGGCGTAGCGTTTGTCGCCCACGACCAGCTCGACGCTCTTGAGGGGCTTGTTGAGGCATCGCACCTGCAAGTCGACGCTGGCGCCGTCGTAGACGGCAATGAGGCGCTTGGAGAATCCCTCGGTCACTTCCGCCACCCCGGCGGCCTTGGCGTAATCGGGCACGGTGGGCTTGAAGATCGGCTGCACCACCGGCGGAGGCACGGGGATAAGCCTCGCCCACTGCGTGCGCGCGTCGCCGATGTATATCTTGAAGTCGAACTCGCCGGTCATCTGCTCGAGCTGCGCGACGTAGGCGCCGCTATCGCCGTCCAGCGCGGTCAGGCCCAGCGTGACGGCCGCCCCCTCGCCGACGGGCTTGATGTCGATATGCCCCTCGCGCGGGAGCACGCCGGCGCAGTTGACGCGGAAGTTGACCGCCCGCCCCACCGGGCAGTGCGCGGTAAAACCGGGCTCTTTGATCACGCCCAGCGATTGATTGTTGATGCGCACATCGCGAATCTCGGTGTCGGTGGGATAGAACGCCGACGAGAACATCAGCCGCATCAGGAAGATGCCGCTGTACTGCGGGAAGATCGCCAGCGTCGCGATCAGCAGCACGCCTGTGCCCAGCCCCGCCAGCAGCCGCCGTCGCAGGCCGCCCTCGGGCAGGTCGCTGGCCAGGCTCCATCGCTGCGTCTGCTCGGCCACGCGGTCGATCACCGCCTGCTCGAGATGTTTCGAGCCCCAACTCGCGGCGGCGGGCGTTTCAAACTGCATCGCCGCCACCAGGTCGCTGTCGATGCTGCGCTGGCGCTCGACCTTGAGCGCCACGTCGATGGCGTCTTCCTTCCGCGCCAGCCACGGCCGCACCATCCGCGCCATCACCCACGCCAGCGCGCCGGCGATGGCCGCCAGGGCGATGAACCGCTGCACGCGCGTCATGACGAACAGGATGTCAACCAGGAACATGGCGTACAGCAGCCACAGCCCGGCCAGCACCAGCGCCGACCAGCCCATGAAGGCGCGGGCGCCGCTGCGGCGCCGCATCAGGGCGGCAAGCTGGCTTCGTAATGGCTTGAGACTGCTCATGGCACGTTGATCCATTTTCGCAAGGCCCACTCGCCCACCGCCAGCACCACCAGCAGCAGGAAGCACAGCCAGGTGCTCGACAGCGGGAATATCTTCACGTCGACCTTCTCCACGCCGGCGAAGCGAATCTCGCCGGGCAGCTTGTCGAGGGTCTTGATGTCGTACACCTTGCCGGCGGTGGCCTTGGCCAGATCCTGCTCCAGGCTCATGTTCCGCACGGCGCTTTGACGCTCGGCGGAGATATTCGTCACAGAAAAAACCACGTCCGAAAACTCGCCGGTGATCGAGTCCTTGACGCGCACGCGGTAGTCGCCGCTTTCCAGAAGCGGGATGACCAGCTCGTACTGACCCTGCTCCTGGCGGGCCAGCGGGATGCTGATGGGCCGAGGCTGGCGGGCCTTGCCCGCCTCGTCGGTGATGATCAACTCGCCATCGAGCTTGCCGCTGGGCAGCTTGGCCCGCGTCAGCGGCTGGAAGTCTTCGTCGTACGCGTCGACCGTCAGGCGCAATTCGTCGTCAACCTGGTAGCGCGTGCGGTCGCTGCGGGCGATAAACCGCTTCTGGCTGCCGGTGGCGTGGCCCAGACCCAGGCGGTAGATTAACTGCCCCCAGAACTGGCGGTAGTACTTTTCGCCGTGCAGCCGCCTCAGGCGCCACGTCTCGTCGAAGGCCAGGTACGCCACCTCGCCCTTGCCGTACTGGCGGATGGCGATGAGGGGCTGCTTGGTCTTGCCGTCCTCGCAGGTGTCGCTGGGGTGCTCGGCCAGCACGCGCGTGCGCGGGTCGATGCTCTTGCAGGGGTTGTACCACGGCAGCGGGCCGACGTTATCCCAGGCCTTGGCGTTCTCGTCGTCGCTGTCGCCGAGCTTCATAAACCCATACGCCTTGGCCGCGGGGGTCAGTCGCATCAGGAAGTCCTTGCCGTCGCGGCGGCGGGCCTTGGGGTCCAGCGTCACCGGCAGCATGTCGGCCAGCGCCGTGCCGGCCAGTTGCCCCGGCCCGTGCACCGGTCCGGAGATGACGACCAGGCCGCCGCCGAATTTGCCGACGAACTCCTTGACGTTGTCGCAGAAGCGCCCGGTGAGGGCGTCGGCGGGCACGTCGCCCAGGAAGATCACGTCGTTGGCAAAGAACTCGCCGCGGTTGGAGTCGATTCGCGGCGTGAACAGCGGGTTGGTGCGCCGCACGTCGGGGTCGCTGGAGAACAGGAACGTGCGGAAACCCCGCATGCCCACCAGCTTGTCGCGGTGGAACACTTCCTTGATGAACCGCCACTCCCAGTTGGGCTCGTACGCCACGTACAGCAACCGCATGAAGTCGTCGCGGATGTTCACCTCGCGCGACGAGGCGTTGTTCTCCTCGACGCTCTCGCCGCTGACGGGCTCGACCTTGGCCGTCAGCCGCACCCGCCCCACTTCGTCGGGAATGAACGGGATCTCGGCCGACGCTCGCGCGCCGCGGAGCGTCACCTGGCGCTCGCCGACGAGGCGCCCCTGGCGGCTCTTGTCCACTGCGCCCTCTGCCGTCAGCGGCTCGGCCATCACGCGCACGGTGACGGTCTGGCCGTCGAGCTGGCTTTGCTGGAGCGAGACGCTCACCACGTCGCGTTCGGCCTTCTTGAGCACCGGCGAGATGGTCATCTTGACCGACAGGTCGCGCGTGGCGACGGGGCCCAGGCCGACGGTATAGATCGGGCGAGCGAGCCGCCCCGCCGGGCCGTCCGGGTCTGGCCCGGAGTTCTTGTTGAAGTCGCTGAACATGACGACGGCGCCCAGGTCGTCGCGCTTGTATTCCAGGGCGATATCTTCGATGGCCTTGCCCAGCGGCGTCAGCGGCGCGGTGGCCGTCAGCGCGGCGGCGATGGTCTTGCCCTCGGCCGCGCCGTCCGAAGCCGTCGAGGACTTGATCGTGTGCACGCCTTGGCGGTCGATGGCGAAGGCGCGCACGTGGGCCTTCTTGTTCATGTCGGCAATGAAATCGCTGGTGCTCAGGACGCCCTGGATGTACTCCATGCGACTGGGCGGCTGCGATCCGGGCGGCAGCTTGATGCCCGCGGCCTCGCACAGCGAGCGCTGTTCGGCGGCCTCGAATCGATCGCGGATCGCCATGCTCTCCGAGCCGTCGAACAGCAGGTACACCAGCGGTTTGGGCGTCTGGCGGTAGCTGATCTTGAGGATGGGATCGGCCGCCACGAAGAACAGCGCCGCCAGCACCAGCGCCCGCAGGGCGGCGCCCCAGAATCGCCGGCGGTCGCGGATGCGCGGCTCGAACTTCAGGTACGAGACGATCCCCAGCACCGCCAAGCCCACGCAGCCGAAGAACACCCACGCCGGCGCCCCGGCCGCCCAGTGCTCGGCGAACGTCAGCTCCGGCGCCGCGGTGATCGACTTGGCGTCTTTGAGCCCGAACAGGAATTGCCAGAACTCACCCATGGGCGGCCTCCTGCTGGGGTTTGGCCCGCAGGTTGGGCCAGATGACGATCAGCCGCTCGAGAAGCATCAGCAGCAGGACCGACCAGATCAGCCACTTCCAGAGGCTCTCGCCGCGGGCGCGCGACCCTTGCAGACTGATCGAGTCGCCCTTGGCGATCCACTTGAACTTGACCTCGCCGAGGGTCTTTTCGATCTGCTCGCGGGTCAGCAGCGTGACCTGCGACTCGCCGGCCAGGCCGTTGAACGCCACGTCGGCCTCAAAGGGCTTCTTGCCGGCGTCGCGGCCGGCCGTGCGCTGAATGTGGTATTCGCCGCGCTGGGTGATCGTCCGGACGGTCAGGGCGTACGTGTCGCCCTCGAGCACCTCGACGGGCAGGTCGTCCTTGAGGCCGTCGGGGCGCTTCAGGGCGAAGGAGTCGAGGCGGTCGGCCTTGTCGATGGGCAGCACCAGCGGCGTGCCCACGTCGGAGACGCGCTGCGGCAGCGACTTGTGAAGCATCGACCGCAGGATGCGGTCGTACACGATGACCGCGTCGTCAAGACCGACGGTATTCCAGCCGCCGTCCCAGCTGCCCAGCGTGCCGCTGGTGAACATCACGATGTTGCCCAGCCCCACCGACCGCTGCACCAGCGAAGGCACGCCGTTGCCGTATCGCGCCAGCACGCGCGGGCGGGTCTTGTCGGCCAGGTCTTTGGCCAGTTGCTCGACGCTCTGCCCGGCCGCCGGGCGGCGATCCATCGGGTCGCCGACGCGCTGGCGGGCCCAGGTCAGCCATCGCGGCTGGATGTCGCTGCGGCGCTGCTTGTCGCGAAGGCGGTCGGCCCGCTGCTTGTCCGTCAGGCCGCCGGCCCGATCCTCGTTCGCCCAGGAATCGGTCTCGATGAGGAACTTGAGGTTCTCGGCCGTGCGCTTGGCCTGGGCGGCGATGGCCTTGTCGAGATCGGCGGACTCGACCTTGGCAACCACGGCCTTGAAGAAGTACGGCCCCGCGGCGCCGGCGTAGAGGTCGCGGAGGGTCTCGGTCGAGGCGCTGGGGATGTGGAAGTAATCGCCGATGAGAGAGTCGAAGTTCCACTGGAAGTAACCGGGCGCCTCGCCGCTTTCGCGCAGGGTCTTGCCGACAGGCTCGTCGGCGAGCTGCGCCGGCAGGATGCCCGCCCCGTCCAGCCATGCCGAGAGGTTCCATGCGGCCGGCTGGAACTCGCCGCCGGCGGCGATGAAGAGCTGCCCGCCCTGCTCGACGTACTGCCTGAGGATCTTGACCATCGGTCCGGGATCGGCCGAGCCGGCGATCACGACCAGTCGTGCGTCTTCGAGGGCGGCCTGGCCTTGCTGGGCGAGGCGCTCCATCGTGATGTGTCGCACGTCGATGATGGGCAGGGACTGGTCCTGCCTGGACAGGCGCGGCGTCAGCAGCATGCGAAGCTGCAGCGTCTCGCCGAAAAGATTGGCGTCGATGTCCTCGCGGTCGCCGTACTGGTCGACGAACAGCACCGGCAGACCGGCCACCACCGGCACGACGGCATAGCGCACGTCGTCGTGAGGCAGGCGGTCGGGCGGGCCGATGGACACGCTGACCGGCACGAACTCCGTCTCGCCGCCCTTGACCGACGATTCGATCTTGTGCGTGAAGACCACGGGCTGGCCCTGGCCCGGCGCCAGATCGACGCTTCGCGTGTCGACGACCTTGTCGCGCACCTTCAGGGCCACTTCGACGCCGTGGCGCACCTGCGCGCCGTCGTAGCCGATCGTGGCGGTGATGACGGCCGGGGCGTCCTTGGCAGCCACCTGGTCCTGCAACTGCACATCGGCCACCCACGCGTTCTCGCGCGGGCCCTGCGGGGCCAGGTCGACGATCTGCAGATCGTTGACCTGCTTCCAGGCGGACTGGCTGTCGCCGGTCCAGTTGCGTCGCTGGTGGTCGGACAGCAGGACGATGCGCTTGTCGAGGTCGGTGACGTAGCGGCTGGCCTCGGCTGCCAGCGTCGCCGCCTGCTGCATCGTGACGGCCCGGTCGACCAGGCGGATCTCGCCCACGGCCGACCGCGCGTCATCGACCGACACGCACGGATCGAGCATCACGGGCTTGGACGAGCCGCACAGCGGCACGACCGTCACGCGGCTGCCGCCGGGAAGGTCGTCGATAATTTCCTTGGCACGGATCTTGGCGTCGTCCAGCAGCGTTCCGCTGGTCTGGCGATACCCCATGGATAGGCTGTTGTCGATCAGCAGGATCACGTGCACCGCCTGGCGCGACGCCACAGCGGAGGCCCCGCTCTTGCTGCGGCCGGCGAAATCGCCCAGGAATGCCACCACCGCCACGGCGACCAGCAACGCCCCGGCCACTGCCGACAGCACGCGGTGCAGTGTCTTCGTGATGACCGCCGCGGCTACCAGGCTCAGGATCCCGAAGAATCCGCACACCAGCGCCAGCGCCGAGAGCGTGCCGTACCCCGCCGAAAAGAACGGCCGCGACAGCGCAAAGCCCAGCATCAGCAGCGCCGCCGTCCGCACGACCATCAGCAGCACGTCGCGCATCTGCAACATCTTGCGGCTGCGGACCATCGCCAGGCGCAGGAATTCCATCGGCGCCCAGTGCACCGTGCGGAAGCGCTGGCGGTTAAGCAGGTGCAGCGCGACGGGCACGGCCGCGGCGATCACGCCGGCGACAGCGAACACAGCCAGTCCTGGTGGAAAGTTCAGCATCGATTCAAACGCCCTTACGGGTTGTCCGTCTTTGAACCCTCGACGGTCTTGATCAGGCTTTCAATTCGTCCTTCCTGCAAAATCGGCAGGTAGCGGTTGGGGATGGCCAGCACGAACGAGCCGATGGCCGTGCCGTAAAACTGCGCTTCCTTGCCGCGCATCCACCAGACGGTGGACTGCCACGTCCCGTGCTCGGGGCTGCCCGGCTGCACGTGCTGGCGCTTGGCCAGCTCGTCGCGCAGAACCGTGTAGCCGGTCTTCCAGTCCTCGCCGCCGCGCTGGTAGAGCGCCTGGCTGAGGTAGTACAGCGTGTAGGCGTCGAAGGGCACATGGTTGGCCGGGACGGTCGCGGTCTCTTTCTTCATCTTGCGGGCATCTTCATACTGCTTGTTGAAGATCGGTTCGCCGACCTTGACCATGTGGCTGATGTACCGCGTCGCCGGGGCCACGCGCGGGTCGTCGTACTGACCGAACTCCTGCAGGCAGATCACGCCGATGGCCGTCGTCGTAATGCTCGTGTTGCGGATGTTGCCCGGCGAGTACGAGAACATCCCCATCTGCTTGACGAGTTTGGGATCGTTGACGCCAAAGGCGTACTCCCCCTTGTAGTTACGCCGCACGAACTCGACGGCCCGCTTGACCACGCCCGGGTCCACCTTGAACCCGCAGTCCATGGCGCTGCGAAGTGCCTTGGCCTGCATCACCGTCAGCGAGATGTCGTGCCCTTGAGGCTTCGAGATCGCCACATAGTCCCACCCGCCATCGGCGCACTGGCTGTCCTGGATCAGCCGCAAGGCCCGGTCCAGCAGGCGTCCCACGCGCTTGTCACCAGTCATGCCATAAAGCTGGCCAAGCACGAAGGTCGAAAGCCCATGGTTGTACATGTCGCTGCCGCGCGCGGAGATATTCAGCAGGCCCGAGGGTTTGGCGTTATTGACAAGGTAGTCCATCGCCTGCTGGACGTTGTGGCCGTACTTTCCGCGCCCGGGCAGGTGTCCGGCTGACAGATACGCCAGCAGCCCCATGCTGACCAGGCCCATGTGCTCGTTGTCCCAGTTGCCCTTGGGGCCCTGGTTCTTTGCGAGCCACTCGATCCCGCGCTCGAGTGCGGCCTGGCTTTGAGGGGTGACTTCCCACGTGCCCTGGGCCAATGTCGCGGCGGGGAAGATCCCCATCGCAGCGATCAGCACCAGAGCGATTTTTCCCGTATGCCTATCCACGCAACTCCCGCAAGTAGCATGGGCGTCTCGCCCGTGTTACGGTTCAACACAGCCCATCGCAAGATGTCCCGCAATTTTGCGATGTAAACGTCCATCACTATTAATGTACAGCCTCGGCAGGCCCGGCGGCGGTCAATCGCACTGCCGCTGCGCCCGCGGGTCCGCGAACCAGCAGGATCATCTCGCTGCCGACACCCGCCAGGGCGTCGCAGCCGGCGATGGCCGCTGCGGCGCCCAGCGGAATTTCCACGCGAGACACGGCCTGAGTTTGTCCGGTCCGGGCATTGACCCACACCATCTCCACAGCCGCCGGCGCGGCCTTGACCGCACGGGCGTAAACCACCCCCGCCTCGCCGCCAAAAATCGCCCCGCCCCAGTGCTCCGCGGGGCGTCGCCAGATGAGCTTGCCGCTGGCGGCATCGAGGGCGACGATCTCGTCGGTGGCCTCGACCAGCAGCAGCTCGCCGCTGCGCCCCAGCAGCCGCCGCACTTCCACAGCGGTGCTCACCCAGCGGCGCGTGCCGGTGGTGAAATCCACGCACTCGACGCAGCTCATGCCCGCGTCACCGATGAAGACGCTCCGGCCGTCGATCAGCACCGCGTCCAGCCCCGCCGACGCCGCGGCGGGCGCCTCGGTGCGCAGCGGCACGTAGTCGCCGAAGCGCACCCAGTTCACGTCGCCGCCGATGTCGCCGCAGATCACCGCGTGCCCATAGATAGTGATGTACCGGTCGTCGACGATCTTCAGCGGCAGGTTCAGGTCCACTGAGCCAAAACGATCGATGGGGAATATCGGCTGATCGGTCGCGGGCTTGCCGTCGCCGCCGATGACTGTCCCACGCAGGTGGACCTGACCCTCGCCTTCGTTGGAGGTTTTCTCCTCAAACAGCGCCCAGACCGTGTTGCCCACGATCACCGGTTGCGACGCCATACGGCCAGGCACGGGCTTGAAGACGCCCTCTTCGGGCGCGGCGGGGGGTTTGTCCTTCTTCTTTTGACCGGCCAGGCGCTTGCCCCATCCGCGCGGAAGCACCTTGCCATTGGCGCCGCGAGTCGGGGCCGGCGTCGATTTCACCGTCCCGCGCACATTCAGGTCGATGCACTTGAGCTCGTGGCCGTTGCGCTGGGCGAGCCACTTGTTACTAAATGCCACCGCGTAGCTCCGCCCCGCCAGCAGCGTGGCGATGTCCTGCGGATTCCACATCTGCGATGGCATGCCGGGCGGGCATGGCGGCAACTGCCCGATGGCAGCAGCGCATTTCGCGGCGGGTGGGACTGTCCAGGGCAGGCTCAGCCCGCTCTGGCGCGCCTGAGCGAAGGTGCCCGCGGCCGCTACGTCCTGCTCGATCTGCTGGGGCGAGAACGTCTGCTCGCCGATGATGACAGGCTCGGTTGCAGCCTCACCCACGCGCCGACCCAGCCGCGCTGCCGCCAGGCGAACACGGGCTTGCGCTCCGCTTCGGGCGACAACGTCCGCCGCCGCAGCCGCCGATTCGTAATGCTCCAGCGCCTGGCTGTAGTGCCCGGCAGTGAAGCTCTGGTCACCCAGCCAGATGCTCGCCTCAGCCGCCGCGGCGGTGCCGTAGAACTGCGCCGCGGCGAAGGCGACGCGGGCGGGGTCTTTGTCGGCGATGGCCTGCCGCACGCGCAGCCGCCCGCGCAGCACGTGCTTGTTGAGTTCCTGCTGCACGCGCGGATTTCTGGCCATCAGGTCGGCGGCGCTGACTTCCATGCTGACCCACCCGTGCGGGTCGGTGGCGTTCTGGACAAGTCCCGCGTTGTCGGGGTCGACGTACCGGGCGATGAAGAGCTTGGCGGCCTGGTCGATCTGCCCGCCGGCGACCGCCGAAGCGTAGTCGGACTTGAACGTGCGTTCCGCGCGGGCGTCCTCGAAGGACAGTGGATGCTTTTTCGCAGCTTCCGTCGCTACGGCAGCGGGGTTGGCCGCCCAGTCCAGCACGTCCTTGGCCGCCCAGCGGTGCATCGCCCGGGCCTGGGCGATAAGCTTCTCCAGCGCCCCCTGCTGCGACTCCAGTGCCGCCGAAACAATCTGCCGCCGCACCACGCGCTGCCACAACGCTTCCACTGTCTTGCCGGCGGGCGGAGCGAGTTCAAAAACACCCGCGCCTATCGGCGCCTCGCCCGCTCGACAGAGACGATCGTATGCATCTTCAAAGCTTGTCCACCGCGCCGCCATTGCCCCGCCGTCGCCCGTCGTCGCGGGCAGCACCGCATTAAGCTGATGCAGCGCCTCGATCCGATCCGACCACGTCCCTGCCCCACTTGCGGCTTCGCGAACGACCGCCTCGCAAACAGCATCCGCGGTAGTCGCATTCGCCGCCATCGCATTGATCGCCGCGTATGGGCGAACCTGCAGACTCTTGAGCGTGATCGACCGCGGCGCGTCCTTTGCGCCCACCGCTCCAGGCGCGCAATAGATCCCCACGCTCGTCAGAGGCTTGGCCGACGCCGGCGCCGCCATTTCATACAGCGCCGCCCATCCGCCGCCGGAGGTGCTTACCCAAACCTTGAGCGCCCCGCACGCCATGAGCATCCGGATACGGACTGTCTTGCCCACGACCGGTTCGGCTGCGGGGGGGCCGCCCGCCTGATAGTTGCCCGCGCCCTGGGCGGGCGGGCACAACATTATAAGGTTAGGTCCACCCGCCACTGCCGGCGCGAATCGCGCCCCAACCTGTGGCACGCCGTCGCTGTCACCGATGCACACGCCGGTGCTGCCGGCGGCGTCTTCGGCCTCGAAGATGTATTCGCAGATGCCGCTCTTGGGCGTCTCCACCGATGCCCACGTAAGCTGCGCATCTTTGGCCAGCGTCAATTTCACGCGCCCATCGGGCAGCTTGGCGAGATCGGCCGCGGGCGAAGTCTTCCACGTCATCGTCGCCGGGGCAAGCTGCGGGAGAGCTTTGAGAGTCTCGGCTGGCGCCGCCGGGGCCGCCTCGGTGCGAACCATATCGATGCTCCCCAGTCCGGCCGTGTCGCCACCGGCGGGATCATGCTCGACATAGACCGCCTGCGGGGCCGCCGGCATGGCCACCGACAGCAGGTGCACCCCCGCACAGGAAAGCACAAGCTGCCCCCCCTGCCAGCGAATGTCCGTAGGCAGCACGGCCTGCGGTTTGTTCGGCTCGGGCGGGGGCTGGAGACGAAGGTGCCTGCCATTGTCCGCCGCCGCCAGCGCCATGCTCGCCGGCCTGGGCACCTCGCCGGTTCGCGCAGCTTCATAGGCGTACCAGCGGCTGACCGCTGCGGCCTGGTCGTACCACAGCGAGACACCCTTCTGACCGGCCCAAAGGTGGATACGGATTCGTCCGCCGCCCCAAGGCCGCAGACGCAGCGCCGCGTCGTTGGGCCAGGGCGACAGGAGCTTCCAGAGCCCCGAAAAGCGGATCACCCCGGCCGCCACGGCGGCCTTGCTCTTGGCTCCTTCCGCCGGGGCCATCCATGACTTGAACTCGTCAACAGTCATCGGCTCGACGGCGGCCGGGGTGGCCTGAACCATGGCCGCCCACGCCTGGGCCGGTCCGCCGAGCTGATCCGGCGCGTCCCAAACCGCCGCCTGAGCCCACAGCGTCCCGCCCCCCGCCAGCAATGCAGCAATCCCCGCCGCCAGCGACGCCAACAGCCGTTGCCAAATCATCCCAGGCTCCGTATGTCCTATGCAGGTATGCATCCCGCTAATCTAACCCGCCCCAGGCAGAGGCGGTTCGCTGAAAGTGGCAACAGGACGGAGGGGGTGTGCCCAGACCTTGTGGAGAAAGACCGTGGCCGACAAGCGAGAACTCAACCGGTACGCCAAGAAGTTCAGCGAGCTCTCTCTGAGCCTCTGCGGTCTCGGCGAACTCGGCGTTGAAATTACTGCCGGTCACTTCTTCTTGATCGTGATGTAGTTCACGCGGGTGCGGTCGTTGGGGGCGGCTTTCTGGTGCGACTTCATAGTGATGCGGCCGTCGGTCACTTTCACTTCCTTCGTGAACGTCTTCCACTCTTCCTGGCCGAGGCTGACGCCTTCGCAGAGCGTCACGCCGTTGACGTAGATCGTGCCGTCGGGCATCTTGTAGGCGCCATCGCCGACACAAACGGTCACATCATACGTCCCGTTCTCGACGGTGATCGACCATGACACGCCCGGCATGAAGAAGATCTGCGTGGCCTGTCGCGGGTCGCTGCCGCGGCGGCCTCGCGTGGCGTCTTTCATCGGCTGGCTCCAGCCGTACGAATACCCGCTGGACCGCATGCCGAAAGGTTCGCCGAAATCGCCCACGCAACCGGCGGGCACCTTGCCCGGCGGCTGGAAGTTCACCGTCAGGTCAGTGGCGCCCTTGCTCTCGATGCGTTCGAAGGATCGCGAGACGACCTTGCCCGCGACGCCATCCTTGACCAGCGTCAGCCGCACTTCGCACGAGCGGCTGATCGGGATGGCCGTTCCGGCTTTGGGCGAGGCGGGCGTCGGATCGCTGCCGTCGATGGTGTAGTGCACTTCGCCGCCGGCCAGCGGTTTGCGAACCAGCACGTTGAGCGTGCCGGTGAACTGCAGGTCGGCCGTCTGGAAGACCGGCAGGTCCGTCTGGGGCTTGAAGCCGGCGCTGGTCTCCATCCATCCGCCGCAGGTGCAGCCGCCCGAGGCCTCGGGGCTCAGGAGCATCCCGCATCCGGCGATAGTGCTCAGCCAGCAGTCCGGCCGCAGGCGGTAGTAGTTGGAACTCTCGTTGGCGCTGTACGACCACATCGTGGTGTGGTTGGCGCGGAAGAACACGCCGTAGCGCGAGCAGGAATATGTCCCGCAGCTTCCGCCGGGCATCTCGCCCAGGTCCTTGCCCGTGGCCAGGTCGAACTTCCGCGGCCGCGCGTACACGATGCCGTCGACAACGGCGGTGTGCGTCATGTGCGCGCCGTGATTGCCGCGCCCGTTGGCGGTCTGGTGCCAGACTTCCTTGCCGCTGCTGTCAGCGAAGGCGAAGACATGGAACGTGTAGCCGACGTTGGCGCCGAGCACGAGCTTGTCGCCGGAGTGTGCGAAGAAGTACACGATCGCGCCGCCGGGGCTCTTGAAGGGCTGCTCCCAGACGGCCTTGCCCGTGGCCAGGTCGAGGGCGACGATGGTCTGGTCGCCCCAGAGATTGCCGCTGCGGCTCTCGATGAAATACGCCCGCGTGCTCGTCAGGGCGACGGTGGAGTTGATGATCGTGCCCTTGGCGTGCTTCCAGAGCGTCTTGCCCGTCGCCGGGTCGAGACCGAACAACTCGCTCGAGCAGACCTTCCGGCTTGAGGCATCGTCGTACCAGTTCCCCGGGCCGGTGTAGCCGGTCGCCGGACCGCCCTGGTTCACGCTGCCCACGAGCACGTTGCCCTCGCGGCCGATGTAGCCCCACCAGTCGCCGGCCGTCGGCATGGCGTAGACGTTCACGACCTTGCCCGTGGCCCCGTCGATCTTCCAGCAGGCGTTCTGGACGGCGACGTAGAGGAACTGGTCATCGGCGCACCAGTTGCCGCAGTCGTCGGGCATGTTCATGCGGATCATATTGGGGATTTCGAGCGACCAGAGGATCGTGCCGTTGTGGGCGTCGCAGGTGACGATGCGCCGCAGGCCCTGGGCGTACATCCGCCCGCCTGCCGCCAGCGGCGCGGGCTTGCGCGGCTCGCGGTCGGGCTGGTACCGCGGACCCGGGCGGCCGACCCACTGCACGGGAATCTCGGCTGTCGACGTCGCGCCGGCAAGTTCCTCGCTGCCGTAGGAGGTGTTGTCTGCGTTGCCATACTGGTGCGACCACGCGCCCACGCCTTTGGGGATGGGCTTGGCCGCGACGGCGGCCTTGCCGTCGGCGCCCACCGTCACCGATGCGAAACCGGGCTTGACCAGCCGCACGATCTCCGCTGCGTCATAGGGTTGACCGGCCGCGGCGACGACGAGGTTCGCCACGTCGCCCACCAGCGGAATCTCGCCGGTCTTGGGGGCGACATGCAGCGAGACGCGCATCCCGTACACGCCGGCGGCGATGAGGGCAGCGCGGCCGCTCTCGATCGCGGCGGCCTCGGTGTCGTACCCGATCACGCACAGGCTGCTGCGCTTGGCGATCTCGAGGGCGAGCTTGCCGTCGCCGCATCCGGCCACCACGCACACGCCGTTGCGGGCGGTCGTCCGGGCGAGGATCGCCTCGGCCGCGGCCGCCGCGGCCGCGGTGTCGGCGTACGGCTTGGCGGAAGCGTCGATCTGCGGAACGGTGTAATTGAATGTTGTGTCCAGGCCGTGCACGCCGGTCGAACGCCCGCCGGCGCGAATGATGTACTGGTATCCGCTGCGCAGTTCCAGACCGGTCATCTCGGCCGAGTGCTGGGTGGTCTTCTCGGCCTTTTCGACCTTGTGGAAGTTCTGCCCGCGCCCGTATTCGAGCTCAGTGCCCGCCGGCTCGGATGTCTGCCAAAAGACCATCGCCTTGTCCGGCGCGGTGAACTGCACGTATGGGCCGACGGGCAGCTTGAGCGAACCTTCGGTTGCGCCCATCGCGGCGCCGCCAACAGCCGGCGGCGCCTCGCCGCCGCTCTTACCGCCGCGACCGAAGCAGTACACGTGCCCCGCCTCGGTGCTGACGATCAGCCGCCCGTCAGCAGCCGCCAGCCCCCACACGGTGCCGATCACGGGCGCAGACCAGATTTCCTTGCCGTCGGCGGGGTTGTAGGCGGCCACGCGATCGGCGCCGCCGCCGAAGACGACGCCGCCGGCCACGATCACCGCGCGCCCACCGGGCAGGTTCGTGCTCCACTTGGATTCCCGCTTTCCGGCCGGAACGACGATGCCCCGCCCGCCGGCGACGAAGGTGTCGCCTGCGACGGCTATGTCATACGCCCCGCCGATGCCGCCCAGCGACTGGCCCTTGTTGCCCGGGCCGCTGAGAATGTTGCCGCCCCCGCCAATCATGATGAAACTGCCCGAGGACGCCCCGCCGAGGTCCTTGCCATCGCCGCGGCGGAACCGCATGCCGGCCGAGCGACCTTGGGGAATGATGAAATCCGTGTCGGTCAGCACGCCGGCGGCCTCGAGCGACATCTGCTCATACACCCGCACATAGCGGCCGGGGCCGTCGGCCTTGCCGGTGGCCGCGTCGAGCGCGCAGACGTAGGAGCGTTCCCACGGGAGCATGCTGAAGGCGCAGTACGCCGTGCCCTTGTCGACCATCACGCCGGTGCGGCAGGGCTGGACGGCGATAGGCCGATTGTTGTTCATGATGCGCCGCGTGTCGGCCTGGGGCGAAAAGCGCCACAGTTGCTTGCCGTCGGCCAACGCCAGGCAGTATGCGAACCCGTCGTCGCTGCCGAAGTAGACCTTGCCGCCATCGACGGTCGGAGCCACGCGCACAGGCGCGCCGGAGGTGAAGCGCCATCGCTCCTTGCCGCTGGCGGCGTCGATGCAGTGCACCGAGTCGTCGACCGTCGAGCCGAACAGCACCGCCCCGCCGGCGGCCACGGCGTAGAACGCCGGGTCGTAATTTCGCATGTCGCCCGGAGTGCCGCCATGGTAGGCGTCCATCATGGCAGCGCCGTCCCACGCGCGCTGGGGCAACTGTCCGCTGTGCCAGGCCCAGAGCAGGCCCAGCGACGCCGCGTCAATCTTGTCGTCGGTCGCCGAACTGCGGCGGTAGTCGTGGCGGTACGTCGGCCAATCGCCGGCGCCGGCGACAGAGGCGAGGCCAAACAGAGCGATCATCGCAATCGAAACCAGACGGCATCGGTTCATCGACGGTTCCTTTCAGGACAATTACACCATCTATTTTAACCCCTGTCGTGATCGAAAAGAACGCGGGATTGTCGATCGCGCATAATGCGACCATCATCGTTGCCGCGACGCCGCGCATAAGGCACAATGGGCGCATGGCGCGACGCGAGAATTTGATCGGCAGTTGGGCCTTGGCGGCCCTGATTGCGGCGATGGCGATCCCGCCGGCGATTGCGGCAGGGGGCATCTGGCGGTGCGCCTCGTGGCGCAGCGGAGCGTTGATGGTCGCCAGTGCGGCCGGCGCGGCGGTGGTCTTGTGCGCAGCGGCGTTTGTGTTGGGCGTGATCGCAATGCCTCGGTTTTCGGCGACTGTGGCGGCGGTTGGGGCGTGCCTGTATGGCCTGGGTGCGACGGGCGGGTGCATGGCGCTGGCGGCCAACCTGTCGCCGCCGCCGCAGTGGGCGCTGTACTGGGCGCGGCCGATCGCTTTCGAGCTGGCGCTGGACAAGCTCAAAGACGAGTACGCGCCGGCGCAGATCGAGCCTCTGCCGGCGCCGCCGGTGCGGCCTGAGGTCCTGGTGGTGATCCGCGGCAGGGCGGGCGAGTCGATCTACGAAGTGGAGGGACGGGCGATGAACCTCGATGGCCTGACGGAACGGCTGGCAGGGCAGCGGCGCCTGCAGCCGCAGGTGTGGGTGCTGATCCGCGGCGACCGCCAGGCTACGGTGCAGCAAGTGGCCCAGGCCGTCCGCGCCTGCCGAAAGGCCGGCCTGCGGGACGATCAGATCGGATATGACAATCGGCCGACAGACTGAGGGGCGGGGAGCATGGGCCAGACGCCCACGCCACACTGCGGCTATCGCTTGCGGATGTTCCAGTGGTAGTCGCTGACGTAGGCGGCCATTCCGGGCCAGAAGGTCTTGAGCTGCGAGGCCACGATGTTTCTCTTCTCGGGCAGGTCGTCGCTACGGTAGCCCCAGTCCATGTCGACGATGCGGCAGACGCTGCGGTACGCCCGTAGTATCGTGCCGATTCTTGAGTGCCAAGAAAAATTGCCTGGCGGCGTGGCGGGAGGGAACAAAGGAGGCACAGCTTTACCGGGCTGTGCAACACGGGCTCGAAAGCCTGTGCCCGTGCCTAGTCGTCGTCCTCGTCAATCTGGATGGCTTCGGAGGGGCAGGTCTCGGCCGCCTCCATGCAGGTGGCTTCAATGTCCTCGTTGGCCGGTTCGCTTATGACCGTGGCCAAGCCGTCGTCGCCCAGCTCGAAGACTTCGGGGCAGATGTCGACGCAGACTCCGCAGCCGGTGCAGTTATCGGTTACTGAGGCTCTCATTGCGGGCTCCTTCGGTGAGACACTATGTATATTTACATAGTTGGAGCCTCAGGCTGCAAAAACTTTTTCGAGCGCCGCGCGGATTTTTGCCAGCGAGCGTTTCTCGATCTGACGGATCGATTCGGGCGAAAGCCCCAGGACGCTGCCGACCTGGGCGAGAGTTTGGCCTTTGTCGGCGCCGCCGAAGGGGAATCGCTTCAGGATGACCTCCATTTCGGCCGAGTTGAGATTGGCCGAATTGGCCGCCAGCACCTCGCGGACGGTCTCGATGGCGTCGCAGCGCTGCTGGTCGTGGACGGCCTCGGGATGGTCGCTGCCCTCGAACTCGGGGTCGAACTCGCAGATGATGTATTTCCGGACGGTGCGGGCCTTGCGCTGGAGTCGGGAGAAGCTGGCCAGGATCGAGCGGCAGGCGTAGGTGGAGAACTTGTACCCGCGCGAGACGTCGAACTTCTCGACGCATCGCATGACGGCGAGGTATCCCTCGGAAAGCAGGTCGTCGAAGTCGACGCCGCGGTTGATGGCGCGCTGGGCCATCACGGGCACCAGGGCGAGGTTGGCGTGGATGATCTGGGCGCGGGCCCAGCGGGCGCGCGAGTTCCAGGCGTACGTCCCCCGGCGCTGCCCCTGGCGGCGGGCCTGGCACAGGCGGTACTTGGCGTAATTGTACCGCAGGAAGATGAACCGCTCCTGCGCGACGCTCAAGGCCGCCGAGGCCATGCGCTGCGGCTCGGGCTGGTCGTCGTCGTGAACCTGCGCCGCCAGGCGGTAGTGGTTGACCGGGACGCGCATGGCGCCGGGGCCCCAGTAGCGTTCGGCCGCGTCGGGGTCCTGGAACGACTCGTCGTCAACATACAGCGTCAAGTCGGCCCCGAGGGCGTGAACGGACGCCCGCCGCGGGTACAGGTTGTGGCAAGAGGCGTCGAAGTCGATCATGGGCGCGGGTGCGGTTTCTGTGCAGAGGGTAGTGTTCACGGTGGCGAATCTCCTGGTCAGACGTTATCAGGTCGGCTGTGATCTCGAACGCGTGCGGCGATGGTGCTGACGCGCAGCAGGTCCCAGGGCCCCATCGACGGCGGCGCTTCGTCGCCGGCGCCGGTGCTCAGCAGCATGTACCGCGCGCAGTTGCGGTACTTGTCCATGCAATAGAAGTTGCGGGTGCGGACAGCCAGGCGGGCCGAGAGTTGTTCCACGCTGTCAAAGAATTCGTTGCATTGCTCGTCGTAGAAAGGGCAGTGGCTCATGGGTCATTCCTTTGAGGAGGCCTTGAACACATGCGGTCCATCCGGCCTGACGCGATTTCTGCTCGTGCCTCTGAATAAGATTTACGAACTCCCGGCCTTCCCGAGAGCCGTCGTGCGTGTCCCTGGTCACAAAGAACTCGACGTTGAAGGCACAGTCATTGTGGTCGCAAATTAATTTCTTTCAATCGGGACGCACACCGCATTGCGCGGCGGGGGCTTTGCCAGCAGGCATAGGGAAAGCTCTTACAGAACGCTTGGCCAGGCGATGGAAAGAGATGGCATGGGACGGCGGGCGATGCTGCGCGCCGGTCGCCACGCGCCTGGCGGCAGGGCGCTCGCGCGGCGCTACATGCTGTTGTGCTGAACCCACCCGATCGCGTATTTCAGCAGGTCGGAAGAGCTTGCCAGGCGCAACTTGCCCTTGATGTGCTCGCGGTGCGAGTCGACGGTCTTGGAACTGATGTGAAGGCGGCGGGCGATCTCGCGCGTGGGCAGTCCGCCGCCGATCATCTCAAAAATTTCCAGCTCGCGGTCCGTCAGGGCGTCCAGCGAGCCGGCGCCGGCGGCGTGACCCTGGACGAACTTGCGAATGACGGTTGCCGAAATCTTGTCGCTGACGTAGATCTCGCCGGCCATCACCATGCGAATGGCCTCGATGACCTTCCGGGGGGCCTGTTCCTTGGTGAGATAGCCCCGGGCGCCGGCCCGGAGGACGCGTTCGGCGAAAAACGCCTCGTCGCGCATCGACAGCACCAGCACCCGCAGTTGCGGAAACCGCACGGCGATGTCCTTGATCAGGTCGATGCCGTTGCTGTCCTTGAGGGACAGGTCCACCACGGCCACGTGCGGTTCGGCCTGCTTGATCAGCGTCAGGGCCTCGTTGGCGCTGGAGGCCTCGCCACAAACCTCCATGTCGCTTTCCTTCTCGACGAGCATGGCGATTCCCTGACGCACGATGGGATGATCGTCCACCAGGATCAGGCGGGTCTTGCAGGCGGATTTTTCCGGCAGCTCTGTCACGGGATGATAAAAATAGCGGCAAAATCTCCGGCGGTCAACATTTCCTCCGTATTGCTGCGGCAAATCGGCCGGTCCTCGCGGCGTTCTCTCGTTCTTGCTCGGGTGCCTTAGCCTGACGGTTCGTACTATAGAGGGATGTATCACGGGTAATATGGCACTTTGTCCCATTGATGGGTCCTCGGGACATTCCTAACATGTTTTGAATTAAGAGCCACCGCCGCGGAAAGCGGCAATTGGGGGTCGGGCGCAGTCGGCCATCCCGGCACTCAAGGGGAATGCGGCCGAAAACGAGGGTAGGCACATGGTGGCCTTCACCAAGCAGCGGCCCGCGGAACGGAAGTTCAATCAGCTTCTCTGGCCCTGGTGGGCAAGCGGGGAAGAGGAACCCGGTTTGTGGGAATACCCCGCCGACATCGCCGAAGAGCCTAACAAGATCGTAGTAGACGCCGAATTGCCCGGATATACGAGCGAGGAAGTTCAGGTGGATTACAGCCGCGGAGTTCTGACCATCCGGGCCGAGCACAAGGAAGAACCGCAACCGGGACCCAAGTTCCTCAGCGAACGCCACAGCGAGCCGATGGAGCGGTCGTTCGTCCTTCCGGCCGATGTGGATCAATCCAGCATGGCCAGAACCCTGGAAAATGGCGTGCTCCACCTGGAGCTGCCCAAGGCGGCCGAATCCCGCCGACGCCGAATCGAGATCAAGCCCCACCGCAGCGGGCGCGGACACAATATCGAGAACGGACGCGCCGGCCGAGCAAGGGCGGGAACCGGTAGACATGGCAGCGGCAAGAGCGGGCGGTCGGCACGCGACGAGGCTTCGGAATGATCATAACAGACGAACATCTGCGCGATGACGTCATCAACCGGTTGTTCTGGAATGACTTGGTCAACGTTGCGGATATATCCGTGCGGGTCCGCAGCGGCGAAGTCACCCTGTCGGGAACCGTACCGGACTATGCGGCCCGCCAGGCGGCGGCCCAGGTCGCCCGCGACGCCGGCGCGGTCGAGGTGCACAACCAGTTGACGATCCGATATCCGGACATCTCCGCACCTCCGCCGGATTTGGAATTGGCGGCCTGCGTGCGAGACGCCCTGGCCTGCAGCGGGGAACTGGACGTCTCGGCCATCGACGTGACGGTGCAGTCCGGACTGGCGCGGATGGAGGGCTTTGTCGACACGCGGCGCAAGAAGGAGCGCGCGGCCGCGATGGCCTCGTCGGTCAGCGGAATCGTGTCGGTGTCGAATGAACTGGCCGTGGTGCCCTCCGGCGACCCGCACGATAAGCGGATTGCCCGCAACATCATGGAAGGTCTGTGCCCCAACGTCCTGTTCAACATGCGCGAAATGACGGTGGAGGTGGACCGGGCCGTCGTGACACTTTCGGGCGCGGTGCCCTCGCGGGCGGCATACCGGGCGGCGTATGAGATCGCCCGCTATACCATCGGCGTCAAGGGCGTCCACAACGACCTGGAGGTGGTGAAGTAGGAGGTGTTCTCATGCTCAGGAGCCTCAAGGAACTGCTGGGATACTCGATCCGGGCCACGGACGGGGATGTCGGCAAGGTCCTGGATTTCTATTTCGACGACAGGAAATGGACCGTCCGATACATGGTCGTCGATACCGGCCGATGGCTCAGCGGGCGCCAGGTGCTGCTGTCGCCTCAGAGCTTCGGCAAGCCCGATTGGACGGAAAGAATCGTGCCGGTGAACCTCACCCGCGACGCCATTGAGCACAGCCCGCCCATCGATACCGACCAGCCTGTCTCGCGGCAGTACGAGGAAATGATCGCCTTGCATTACGGCTGGGCGCCTTATTGGGGCATGGAGGGCACGCCGCTGATGCAACCGCCGGAGGAGATGATGTCCGAGACGCTGGCCCGCCAGGAATTGCGGATCCATGGCGACCCAGACCTGCGGAGCATGCGCGACACCATCCACCTGGACCTCAACGCCACCGACGCCAGGATTGGACGCGTGCACGACTTCATCGTCCAGAGCGACGACTGGGTCGTCCGCTACATCGTGGCCGACATCGGGCGCCTGCTCACGGGCAAGAAGGTGCTCATCTCGCCGGCGTGGGTCCACGACGTGAACTGGGCCCAGCGGGCCGTCCTGGTGGACCTCGATCAAAGCGCCATCCGCGAGGGTCCGGCGTTCGATTACGATACACCTGTCAATCGCGAGTACGAGGTGCGACTCTATGATTTCCACGGCAGGCCGGTCTACTGGGAGGGCGAAGCGCCCGAGCCGGTGAAAGAACCCCAGGCAAAGTGAGGCAACGATCCATGACCACCACGCAAGCAACCGTGCAGACGCTGACCCTGGCGAGCATGAGGACCTTGGCATCGGCCCGTATCCACGCAGCCGACAAGCCCATCGGCAAGGTCGAAGACTTCTACTTCGAGCAGCGAAACTGGATCGTGCGATACCTGGTTCTGGACACGCACGTGTGGCTGCCCGGCCGGCGCGTGCTCGTGGCCCCGGCGGCCGTCGAGGACATCGACTGGAGCCAAGGCGAGGTGCATCTGGCCCTGTCGAGGGAGCAGGTCCGAAACAGCCCGTCCGTCGACGACAAGGTCACCATCTCGCGCGAGCACGAGACCATGCTGGCCAAATATTTCGGATGGCTGCCGTACTGGGAGAGCCGCCCGCTGCCCGAGTCGCTCAGCCGCTCGGTGGCCGCCGAGGCCCGCCCCGAAGACCGCATCGAGCTCGAACGCCATCGCAAGCCTGAAAGCACTCTCACCGCCTACCGTGAGACGCTCCAGTACAATCTGGCGGCTATCGACGGCGAGTTCGGCAGCGTCGAAGACTTCCTTATCGATCCGCAGACGTGGGAGATGCGTTACGTGACAGCCGACGTCGGCACGCTGTTCCACAAGCGGCTGGTCATGCTCTCGACGGACTGGCTGGCCGACATTTCCTGGGCCCGCCGCCAGGTGCGGTCAAAGATGACCCAAGACCGCATCCGCAGCAGCCCGCCCGTCCCCGAGGTCATCGACCGCGCCTACGAGATCGCCCTGCACGAACACTTCGCCCGCCCAGGTTACTGGACAAGCGACGAGTGAACCATGCTGGACTTGGCCCCATCATTCCATCCTTCTCTACTTCTTCTTCAAATCATCCTGCAACACTTCGACGATCACGCGGAAGCCGATGGCCGCCGAGCTGTGGTCCGGAGCTGCGGCGTCGCGGTTGGCGCTGCGGCAGAAGGCCGGACGCGTCTTCCATGAGCCGCCGCGCAGCACGCGGCGGTCGCCATTTGCAGGACCGGAGGGATCTTTCGCCGCTGCGGCATAAGGACCCTGCCAGTCGCGGCACCACTCGGCCACGTTGCCATGCATGTTGTAAAGCCCCCAGGCATTGGGCTTGTACGAGTTGACAGCCGCCAGCTTCGCTTCGCCCCTGCCCTCGTCGACTATGAGCGTTCCCAATCCGTAGGCGTAGCGGGCGTCGTAGCAGGCCTGCTCGGCCTTGACCGTGTCGCCGAAGTTGAAGGGCCCCTTCGTGCCGGCGCGGCAGGCGTATTCCCACTGCGCCTCGGTCGGCAGCAGCACCTGCCGGCCGCTGATCTGCGAGAGTTTCTTGCAGAACTCTTCGGCGGCGGTCCACGTGACGTTGGTGACCGGAAGGGCCGGCCCGCGGACCTGGCTGGGATTCTTGCCCATGACCGCCTGGAAGAGTTCCTGGCTGATTTCGCAGGCGGCCATATAGAACGGCCACGTCAGCGTCACCTCGTGCGGGTCTTCGTCGCCGTCGCGTCCGAACTCGTTCTGGGGCGAGCCCATCGCGAACGTGCCCTGCCCGACCAGCATCAGTTCCATCACCGCACCGGCGGGCTTGAGCGTCAGCGTGGGTTGATAGTTCGCCGCCGGGGCAGGCACAGCCGGTCGCGGCTTGGGCTGAGGTTTGGGCTGCAGCTTTGGTTCGGGTCTGGGCTCGGGTTTTGGCTCGGGCTTGGGCTCAGGCTTGGGTTGAGGCTTGGGTTGAGGCTTGGGTTCGGGGTTGATGTCGGGCCACATGTCCGGCTGGCCCGGCGGTTGGGGCTTGGGCTCGGGCTTGGGCTCAGGTTTGGGTTTGGCTTCGGGCTGGGGTTTGGGCTGGGGCACCGGCTCTGCCGCGGGCGGCAGTTCCTGCGGAGGCGCCACCGCAACGCTCTGAACGGGCGCGTGCTTCCAGTTGGGCCGCCAGCCCACGGCCAGCATCGCCCCGACGCCCAGCAGGAAGATGCAGACCGTGCCGCCGAAGAAGCCCATCGCCGCCGCCAGGGCGGTATGCCGGCGCGGCTTGGCCTGCGGAGCGCCCGACGCCGCGGCCGGATCGAGGACCAGATCGTCCTGGCCCCGCGGCTCGTCGATCTGGGCCTGGGGGATGTCCTGCTCGACAGAGGCACGCGCCTGCGCAGCAGCCTGGGCGGCATGGCGCTCATTGAGCCACTTTCGCAGCGGCGACGTGCGCGGATGTGGAACGATATACGCCTTGCCGCACAGCGGGCACTGGTCGCGCCGCCCGGCAAGGGCCTCCGGACTCTCCAGCCGCGCCGAGCAGGATGGACACTCATGCAAAATCATCCCCTGCATTATATTTCACCGTCGCGGCGATGGAAGAACCGATCGGGACTTTCTCCACATCGCCCGCTGCACGGGTGTGGTCGTGGTTGGCCCGCTGGTCCGCTGAGGCATTTTGTTTTTCAATTGGAAATTGAAAATTGGAAACTGCAAATCGACAATGGAGCCATGCTTGTCACCTTGCTATCGCTGATCTGTGCGGCGCAACCGGCTTCGGCCCCGGCCTCCGCCCCGGTTGTGGCGCCGCGGGCGCTGCGTCCGGCTGAGAAGGAAATGCTCGAGGCGCTGGGCCTGCCCACCCGGATCGGCGCGAGCACCGATTCGGCGCTGGCCGCGGCCGACAAGGCCCCCATCGACGGCAGCGCGGGGCTGGAGTTGTTCGCCGAGATCATTTCGCGCAAAGGGCTGGGCGAGGGGCTGCACTGGGCCTGCTGGCAGGTGCGCAAGAAGTATGGCGTCTCGGCGATCACCCTGGTGCCCAAGCGCACAAATCTCTCCGCGGCCGCACTGGCCAAGGCTTTGGGCGAGAGCGACCTGGTCCGCCAGAGCGGCTTTCTCGAAGAAGGACGTATCGTCCCCCGCGCGACGGCCAACTCCAAGCCGCTGACGTGGCACTGGTATAGCTGGCTGGGCTTCGGCATCGCCGACGGCCGCGTGGTCGTCATCCGCACCGACAACCGCCTTCTGCCCCCGCCGGCAACTGAGCCGCCGACCTTGCCCGGGCACGAGCAACTCGCCGCACCGGCATCGCAACCGGCCGCGGCGCCGGCGGCAACGCGACGCCCGCTGCGGGCCGAGGAACGCTCGCTCCTGCATGCCCTGGGTCATTCGGTGAAGGTGCAGGTGTACGGTCGGCCAGGACAGACCAACTCCGCCAAACTTTCGGCTGCGCTCGAGCGCATCGTCCAGACCCTCAAGGCGCGGACGCTGTCGATGGGCCTGGAAGACGCGGCCCAGGAAGCCTCGACGCAGGGCGTGCAGTCGTTCCTGATTTGGCCGCACAAGGATCAGGTGGAACTGGCCAGCCGCCGCAAGAGCCTGGGCCCGCCCGACAGCACGTACCAGGAAGACTACTGGGCGGACGAGCACCTCTCGCAAGACCCCAAAGCCGGCCCGGCGATCATGTGGCATTGCTACAGTTGGCTGCAACTCGGAGTGGTCGAAGGCAGGATCAAGATCGTCCGGGCCAACTGCGACCTTCTGCCGCCGCGGGACCGGGGAGAGCGGGATTAATCCGCAATCCCCAATCCGCAACCCGCACAATCCCGCTTCCGTCGGGGATCGTTTTGGGGTCTAATAGGATGTCTTGACCATGAAGAACCACCTGCGCAAAGAGATGAAGCGGCGGTTGGCGGATATCCCGCCGGCAGCCATCGTCGCGCGCAGCCAGTTGGCCTGCCAGGCCCTGATCGCTACCGAGGAGTTCCGCGGCAGCCGCTGCGTCATGCTGTATATGCCCATGCCCCACGAGGCCAGCCCCCTGTCGGCGGCGCTGGCGGCGTGGCAGCAGGACAAGATCGTTCTGGTCCCCAAGGTCGACTATCAGCAGCGGCACATGATCGCCGTGCGGATCACCGGCATGAACGACGAGATGGTCGTCTGCGGACACTACGCCATCCGCGAGCCGGTCGCCAGCGAGCCCTGGCCGCTGGAGGACATCGACCTGGTGGTCGTCCCCGCCCTGGCCTATGACCGCAGCGGAAACCGCCTCGGGCGCGGGGCCGGGTTCTACGACCGCTTCCTCAGCCACAGCGACCTGCATGCCACCACCTGCGGCCTGGCGCTGTGCGATCAGGTCGTCGAGCGCGTTCCCACCGCCGGCAATGACTGGCCTGTCAGCATGCTTGTTACCGATAAAGAAGTGCTGCGATTCACCGGCCTGACGCCTCGCGGCAACGCGGGCCAAGGAGAAACCTATGACTCCGCTTGCTAAACAGATTGTCATCGTCGCCGGATCGGTAGCGGCCTTGATCGCCCTGATCGTGGGCTGGAATATCTACCGTTCCAAGGGTCCCGCCCGCGCCGGGGCCGACGCCGCGGCCGAGGCCAACCCGGCAGTCCATGCCGGCGCCCCCGCCCCTGGCGCCGGCGCGCCTGCGGCCGCACCGAGTTCCCCGGTGGCGGCGCCCACGCCGGCGCCCGAGACGGCCGGCAACGCCACCACGGCGATGGCCCAGTTCGATGAGGGAATCAAGCTGATGGAGGCCGGCAAGTTCTTCCCCGCCCGCGTGGCGCTGTCGGCTGCGGTTTTCTCCGGCGCCCTTCCGCCCGACAAGGCCGCCCACGCCCGCAAGATGCTGACGAGCATGGCCGAGCGGACGCTATTTGCCCCCGGCTTCTTCGACGAGGACCCATACGTGGCCCGCTATGACGTGCAGAGCGGCGACGTGCTGCAGCGCATCGAGCGAAACCTCAAGCTGCACGTGCCGCCGGAACTGCTGGTGAAGATCAACAATCTCTCCTCGGCCAAGGCCATCCGCCCCGGCCAGTCGATCAAAGTCATCAAGGGCCCGTTCCACGCCGTCATCAGCCTCAGCAGTTTCTCCATGGATCTGTACCTCAAGCGCGACAACCTGCCGTATGTTTACATCAAACGTTTCACCGTCGGCACGGGGCGCGAGAACGCCACGCCGTTCGGGGCCTACCACGTGGCGTTGCACGGCAAGCAGATCAAGCCGGTCTGGAACCCGCCGCCCTCCAGCGGACGCACCGGGACCATTCGCTACGGCGAACCGGGATATGCCTTCGGCGCCAAGGGGCTCTGGATCAGCCTCGAGGGCACCGACGCGGTCACCAAGACCATGAGCGGATACGGCATCCACAGCACCAACGACCAGGGCAGCATCGGCAAGAGCGAATCCCTGGGCTGCATCCGCATGGCCGACCCCGATATCGACTATGTCTTCATGACCCTCTACGAGCACTGGTCGACCGTCCTGATCAAGAAATAGAAGGAGCTGGAACCATGGAATGATGGGTGCGGCATCGGGATCTCCTTCCAGCATTCCTGCATCCCATCTTCTCTTCCGCTTCTTCCTCAGCGTCCTGGGCGACCTCAGCGGCTGGGATCTTTTCCAGCCCGTCGTGCAATAATTTCCGTCGCGGAACGCTATATTAGATAGAGCACAGAGCACGGTATCTTTGTAGACACCCTGAACCCAAAAAGGAAGACTGCCATGCATCGACGAGTGACCTTTGGCCTGATCGCCCTGGCCCTGGTAGCCGTTGCGACAGCCTTGCCCCTGCGCACGCTGCCCAGCGGAAGCACCGTGGGCGTTGACGCCATCTCGGCGGCCACGAAGAAGAAAAAGACCACCGCCCCGGTGATCAAGCAGAAAGTCACGATCAACCAGCCCCAGTCGACAACTCTGGATGTCGACGACGTGATCCATCAGCGAGTTGCAGGCCAGATCGAGGCGGCGCGCCGCGCCATCTCGGCCAAGTCATGGCAGCAGGCCAGGGAGATTCTGGAACCGTTGCTGGGCGTCGTGCGCAGCCAGAACCAGCGCGAACGGATCGACGAACTGCTGGCCAGAGTCGACGCCGAAGGCGAAATCCGGCTCCAGAAGGCCAACAGCCTCTACGCCGAGAAGAAATACGAGGAGGCCCTCAAGTCGTATCGACATGTCGCCGCCGCCTTCGGACATCGCAAGGCCGGCCAAGCCGCACAGGCCGCCCTGGACAAAGCCGAGAACGATCCGGCCGTCGCGACAGCGTTCAAGGCCGCCAAGGCCCAGGCGATGGCCGACCAGATCGACGACATCATCACTGCCGACCTGGCGGCGCAGAAACTCCCCGCCCCGGCTACCAGGCCCGCCACCGAGTCCGATGGCGACGGCCAGACCATCGATCCGGCACTGCGATTCGACTACATCAAGAAACTTCAGTCCACCGCCCGGCACAATGCCGTCAAGACCCTGGAGATGCTCGCCACGCTGTACCCGGACACCACCGCGGGCAAAGCCGCGACCTCGGACATGGCGCTGGTCAAGGCCGACAAGAATCTCCAGGATGGCCTCGCCTCCGACCAGAACGAGACGCGCGCCAAACAGATGCTCACCGTGGCGGCAAACTACGAAAGGGCGGGAATGGACAAGATCGCCCTGGGCAAGTACCAGGAGTTCATCAAGCTCTACCCCAGCCGCCCCGAAGCCAAGGACGTCGCACAGCGCATCGAGGCCCTCAAGACCAAGCTGGGACTCTGAGGACAGTAACCAGTAGCCGATAGCCAGGGACGGTGCATGGGAAAGACGCCCGTCCGCCGCTTGCGGCTTGGCAGGTGTTCGGTCGGGCGGGAACCCATCTATTGCGGGGTTGCGGCTATGCCCGCGCCGGGGTCCAGCGATGACCCGGTAGCGGGTTGGTCTGACGGGGCACTGAGCGACACGCGGCTGCCGCAGCCGGGGGAGGACTCGACCTTCATCGCTCCGCCAAGAAGCTCCAGCCGTTCGCGGACGCTCAAGAGGCCAAAGCCCGCCCGGCCGCTGCCCGAGTACAACATATCGGGCTCGAAGCCGGTCCCCTGATCGCTCACCGTCAGTACCAGATTCGCCGAACCCCGGCGGCACAGGCGCACCTGTGCGGCCTTGACGTTGGCGTGCTTGACGATGTTGAACAGTAGCTCCCTCGCCGACTGAAACAGCAGGATCGCCAGGTCCTGCGTGGCGGGCACGGCTTCGGGGTCGGTTTGCAGATCAATGCTCAGGGCGTGCTTGTCCTGCATCCACGCCGTCAGCCAATTCAAGGCCTCGGCCAGTCCCTTTTCATGCAGCACCGGCGGGAACAGTTCCATCGTCAGCTCGCGGGAGGACGTGATCGATTCGCTGAGCAGCTCCTGCACGCGGCGCAGGTCCGGCGGCAGCGATTGACCGTCCTTGCGTGAGTGCAGTTCCAGGCCGAGTTTGGCCGAGACAAGCAACTGCTGGAGATGGTCGTGCAGCACGTGCGCCAGCCGCTGCCGCTCGCGCTGCTCAGCCAGCGTCACTTCCGACGCCAGACGCGCCAACTGGGCCGACCGGCGGCGCAGCTCCGCGTTGGTGTCCGTCAGTTCGGCCGTGCGCTCCTGGACCCGCCGCTCGAGCTCGTTGCGCGCATGCATCAGCGACTGCTGCATGCGCCGCAGGTTCCGCAGCGCCCGCCCGCGCCGGTGGTCGATCCGCGCCAGCACCGACACACACCATCCCGTCAGGACGGCAAGCATAAGCACGCCCGCCAGACTGAAAACAGTCGCCGCCAGCGGGCCGTCCAGAAGCCTGGCCCGGACCGACCATAAGGCCACTGCGGCCATTAGGATCGGCGCAGCTATCACCGGCAGCAGCAGGCGCCGGGCGATGACCCCGGCCGTCCCGCCGTTCCAGAACACCGCCGCCGGACGCAGCGTCGGCCTCGCCAGGAGAACCCCTGCGCCCAGGATTGTCGTCGCGGCGGCCGTTTGGCTGGAGGCCATAAAAAACTGCCATAGGGGCTGGAGGGGGTTTGCCTCGAGGATGTGGCCCAAGATCCCAGTCAGGCCCAAGGCGACCATCCCAAGAGCAAGCCATTGTGCGGGACTTTGACTGCGCCCGATCACCGCATCGAGCAGCAGGACGCTCATCGCGCACAAACCCATGGTGAAGGCCTCCGGCATCGGCATGACGATCCCGGTGGAGGGAGAAAAGGCCATGACCTGAAGTCCGGCATACCGGAGAGGGCTCTGCCACCCACAGGCCGTGCAGACCGCCGCCAATGCAGGCAGGATCAACGCCGCACCGGCCAGCGTCCGCCCCGCGCGGCGGCGCCTCCCGACGCTTGAGACATTCAGCAAGATCAGGCTCGTCCCCAACAGCGCCGCCGTGCAGGCGACGTCAAAGTGCATGTATTGCAGCCGCGAGGTCAGGCCCGCCAATCTTGGGGCGCCCAGGATCCATCCCAGAGCAGCGGCCAGGCCGATAGCGGCAACTACCGCGCCGGCGACGTTTGAGGCTCGTGAAGCCCATGTCGGTGAAACCCGCGGCGGTGACAACAAGACGGTCATGTCAGGAGGGCTGTCCATGCTTCTTTTCCTTAACGGAATGAATTGTCCATGGCCCAACGAATACCCCGAACCCGACCGAGTCCAACCTGTGGCGGCGCAAAGAATAACCGCTCAGCCGCTTCAGCGATATAGGTAAATTTGCGGAAAATGATATGGGAAGATTCCCTAGGGATTTGATTCTACAAGCCAGACCGGCGTGGACCACGCCTGCGCGCCGCTGCGGCAGGTCACGCGGACGTAGTAGTACATGAAATGCCCGATGTGATTTGAAGACAGCCACAGGGCCGCCGCGTCTTGGCCGTCTTCAAATCGCGTCGTCGCCTGCCACGTGTCGCACTGGCGGCGGTGGATGACGCTGCCGTTGCGCACGATCTCGATCAGCACGATGTCGCTCTGCCCCGCCGCGGTCACTTCGACCACGCGCGGCGAGCGCCCGTCGCGCCAAGGCGTCTTGACCCCGCCGCTGTGACCGGCGATGCGGACGTCGAGATAGATCCGCTCGCCGCTTGCGGCGTAGCAGTCTCTCCCGCAAAGCGCCGTGAAGATGCTCTGACGATCCAGCGAGGCCGCCCGCACGGCAGTCAGGCCGGGAAGGTGCGTGAGCTGCCCAGGTTCCTTTCCTCCCCCACCGGGCATGGTGGCGTGGCTGTCGCTGCCGCCCATGAAGCCCAATTGCAGCCCGCGGCCCAGGAAGTCCTGCACGTAGCTCGGGCCCGGGTGCACGGCGTAGAGGGCGTCGGGATTGCCCCGGTATTCGCTGGTGCCCCACTTGGAGTGAATCTCGACGTTGGGCATCGAGACGGGGCCGGGGTAGATCGCGTCGGAGATCTCGCCATGTTTGCCGACGCGCGTCGTGTGGTGCGGCACGACAAAGAACGACTCTCGCCCCAACACGCCGGCGAGCTTGTCGCAGAGCGTGCGCACGGTGCCGTTGTCGTAGTCATCGACGTACATCGCCGGCCAGCGGGCCATGTAGACGTTGTTGTCGCCGCCGGCGCCGCCGTTGAGCGATGCCTCGTACGCCGGAACCGTCACAAACGCCGGCGGGGCGTTGTGCAACTCGGACGCCCGCGACTCCTCATAGAACAGCGCCTCGCTGCCGCGGCCGTTGGATACGTGATCCGTCATCGCCAGCCAGTCCAGCCCGCTGACATACCGCGCGGAGGCATAGGCGAAGTCGATCGAGCGGCAGTACTTGGGCATGCATTGGCCCAGCAGCGAGTGCGCGTGCGGGTCGCCCCAGAAGATCTCCTGAACGTTCTGTGCGGTGCATCGCGTGGGATTGCTGGGGAAGTCCTTGCCCTGGAACTGCCCCCTCAGCCGATGGAAGCCTTCCCCCGCCAGGCGCAGGTTTTGCACCGACGCCACTGCCGCGGCGCCCGGGCGGAAATCCACCACCGCCAGGACCGCCCCGCTCGCGTCAACCAGCCGCACGCGGCCGCGGCATTTGACCGAGGGATAACCCGCCTTATCCAGTACCGCCACGCGGGCCTCGAAGGGCTTGCCCGGACGCGTGATGGTCGGAATGACCACCGCCACCCGGTCCGGCGCCTCGCCCGGAGCTTCGAGCGTCAGCACCTTCCGCGCCTGCGCGGGCGGAAAGACCACCTCGACCAAACCCGGCGCCGGCGCCTCAGACGCGCAGCCGCAGGCGAACAGTATGCAAAAGACCGTCAGTACAAGCTTGCGATTCATTCTGTCACAGCCCTTATGCCGGTAGAAAAACAAAAACTTACCACAGAGACAATGAGAAAAGCTGAGGGGAGAAACAAGATCTGATGTTCACAGCTTGTTTTCAACCCCCGCTTCTGTTTGGTTCTTGCGGAAACAGCGGGGAGTGGACCATAGAGCATCTGACGATCTCTTCTTTTTCACTCTGGGGGGCAGAGACCTGTCTCTGTGGTGGGCTTCTCCCCCCGGTTCCCTATTCCTTTTCCCCCACAGGGCGGATGAGGCTTTCGATGCGTCCTTCCTGGAGGATCGGCAGGTAACGGTTGGGCATGGCCAGGGTGAAGCAGCCGATGGACGTCCCGTAAAGCTGGGCTTCCTTGTCCCGCATTCCCCACAGGCTGGTGACCCAGCAGCCGTTTTGCTGAGGGTCCTTGGGGTCAACCTTCTGGCGCTTGGCCAGCTCGTTGCGCAGGATCGTGTAGCAGATCTTCCAGTCATCGCCGCCGCGCTGGTAGAGAGCCTGGCTGAGGTAATACAGCGTATAGGCGTCGAAGGGCACGTGGTGGGGTTCGATGGCATAGCTGCGGGTCTTCTTCGACAGGCGGTACTGGTCGTTGAAGACCTTCTCGCCGGCCTGCACTGTCTTGCGGAGGTACTGCATCGACGTCCCGATGCGCCAATCGTCGTATTGGCCGAACTCCTGCAGGCAGACCACGCCGATGGACGTCATCGTGACGCCCGCCCGTGCCAGGTCGCCGTTGGGTTGGTAGCTGAACATCCCCGCGCGGCGCTGCATCTGTTCGAGGCTCTCCTCGCGCCGCCTGCCGCCCTCGGGAACATAATGCCGCCGCACGTACGCCAGTGCCCGATCGATGGCCTTGGAGTCGACCTTGAACCCGCAGTCCATCGCGCTCCTCAGAGCCTTGGCCTGCATCACCGTCAGCGACAGGTCGTGACCCTGCGGCTTGGAAACCGCCACATAGTCCCACCCGCCGTCGGCGCACTGGCTGTCCTGGATCAGCCGCAGCGCTCGGTCCAGCACGCGCCCGATGCGCTTGTCGCCGGTCATGCCGTACGCCTGGCCGAGCACAAACGTCGCCAGGCCGTGGTTGTACATGTCGTGGCCGCGCACGCTGATGTTGAGCAGCCCCGACGGCTTGGCGTTATTGAGGATGTAGTCCAGCGCCATCTGCGAGTTGTGCCCGTACTTGCCCCGCCCGGGCAGATGGCCGGCCGACAGGTACGCCAGCAGACCCATGCTGACCAGGCCCAGTTGCTCGTCGTCCCAGTTGCCCTTGGACCCCTGGTTCTTGGCCAGCCACGCGATCCCGCGATCGAGGGCGGCCTGGCTTTCGGGGGTGATCTCCCAGGCATTGCCCTGGGCCAAAGCCGCCGCCGGCAGGACCAGCAGCAGCGCCATCGCGGCTGACACTATCGGATTGACTCGTTTCATGCGCACTCCAGCCCCTGTGGGCAGCGATGGTATTCTAACCCGGCCGCCCCCGCGCGGGTCCGCGCATTTGCCCCCCGTTGCGTGGCATGGCCGTCTCGGCCATGCTCTTGAAACGCGGGCGAGACGCCCGTGCCACACTGGGTCGCCTGTGCCGCGGTGCTTGAATAGAATACCTCTGACACTGACGGGGGCAATCACCATAACGCCGGGGGGAGGTTGGAATGCCGCACAATAAGCAATGGATTCCTGTGGCGCTGTTTGCGAGCGTCTTCGCCTATGCGGCCATCGACGGGGCGCGGCTGGTTCAGAAGTTCAGCTTTGCCGCCACCAAGGGGCAGACCGAGGCGCTGCGCGAGCAGTTGGGGCCGATGTCCAAGAACGACGCCTTGTCGCCGCTGTTCGCACAGATCTCGGCGGCGATCAAGCCCGCCGTCGTCGAGGTGCGCGTCGTCAAGAAGGTGCGGATCGACTCCTCGCCGGAGATGAACGAGTTCCTGCGACACTTCTTCGGCGACAGCGGCGACGACAGCAGCGCCCAGCCGAAGGCACGCGAGTTCCTCAAGCGCGGGCTGGGCAACGGAGTCGTCGTCGACGCGGCCAAAGGCTACATCCTGACCAACTACCACCTGGTGGCCGAGTCCGACCTGATCCGCGTCTCGCTGCCCGACGGACGCTCGCTCAAGGTCGAATGGACCCGCAGCGATCCGCAGACCGATTTGGCGGTGATCAAAGTCAACGCCGGAAACCTCATCGACGCCCCCCTGGGCGACAGCGACGCCATAAGAGTGGGCAACTGGGTGCTGGCCATCGGCTCGCCGCAGGGGCTCAATCAGACGGTGACAGCCGGGATCATCTCCGCCAAGGGACGCACCACCGGCGAGACCAACACGTTCCAGAGCTTTATCCAGACAGATGCGGCCGTCAACCGCGGCAACAGCGGCGGGCCGCTGGTGAACATGCGAGGCGAGGTGGTGGGGATCAACACGGCGATCCTCACCGAGAGCGGCGGCAGCGAGGGGATCGGGTTCGCCGTGCCGTCGAACATGGCCAGGAACATCATGCGCCAACTCATCGACAAGGGCAAAGTCACGCGCGGGTTCCTGGGCATCACGGTCCAGGAGGTCAGCCCCAGCCTGGCCAAGAGCTTCTCCCTGCCGGACATCGCCGGCGTGCTGGTGACCATGACGATGCCGGAGAGCCCAGCGGCAAGGGCGGGCATCAAAGAAGGTGACTTCATCACGGCGTTGGACGGCCAGCCCGTCACCGAGCCCAACGATCTGCGCATGATGACGGCGGCGCTGACGCCCGGCAAGAAGGTCGACGTCGAGTATTACCGCGACGGCAAGAAGAACTCCGTCTCGCTGACGCCGCAGGAGCAGCCGGCGGCCACCGCCTCGCCCCGCCCGGTGCGCCCGCAAGGGGCGGAACTGGCCCAGTTCGGCCTGGTCGTCGACACCGTGACCCACGAACTGGCGATGCAGTACGGCTACGAGAGCATTCCGCGCGGCGTGCTGATCACGAAGGTTCGCCCCGGCTCGGCCGCCGACGGGCATGGGCTCCGCGCCGGCATGGTCATCACCAAGGTGCAGGACCGCGAGATTGGCACCGCCGAGCAGCTCAACAGCCTGATCAGCAGCGCCGCCCAGGGCGTGCGACTGCGAATCGTCTCGCCCTCCGGCGGCGTCACCTACACGTTTCTAACGCCCGAGGGACCTTCAAAATCTTGACGAGGCATGAGCCTTCAAGGAGCGAACGATGAGCAAGTGGGTCACGATCACAGCCGCAGCCACGGCAGTGGCGCTGTTCCTGGCGCCGGCAGGGTGCAGCCACGTCAACAGCACGAACTACAATCGCGTCACAACGGGCATGACGATCGAGCAGGTCAAGGATATCCTGGGCGATCCGCAGGAAGTGAACTCCGGCGGCGGGGAGATTCTCGGCGTCGGCGCCTCGGCCACCAACATGGTCTGGCGATCGGGCAACAAGAGCATCACCGTCGTCTTCGTCAACAACCAGGTGGTGTCGAAGTCAATGTCGAATCTATAGGAAGAAGCCGTCAGCTATCAGCCTTCAGCCCCACCGGCGTGATCATTGGGCGACCCGACGCGTCGTGGGTCACCGACGCGTCGATGCCGTACACCTCGGCCATCATCTCGCGCGTCAGCACGGACGCGGGCGGGCCGAATCCGTGGATTCGCCCCTGATGGAGGACGTAGACCGTATCGGCGAATCGGGCCGCGGCGTTGAGATCATGCACGGCAATGGCCACGCTCAGGTCGCGCGCCGCCCGCAGCGACGTCATCAGCATGCAAATCTCGAACTGGTGTCGCAGATCGAGGTTGGATGTCGGCTCGTCCAGCAGCAGCACCGCCGGCTCGCGCGCCAGGGCCTGGGCGATGCTCACCAGTTGAAGCTGCCCGCCGCTGAGCTGGTTGATTCCTCGGCCGGCCAGATCGGTCAGGCCCACGTCGTGTAGAACGCCCTCGACGGCCTTGATGTCGGCGTCGCTGACGTGCCACTCCAGCGTGGGCAGGCGTCCCAGCAGCAGGGCCTCGAAGACCGTCAGCACCGCCTGCGTCGAGACGTTCTGGGGCAAGTAGCTCACGTCGCGAGCCACATCCTTGCGCGAGAGGCCCCGCAAATCGCGCCCGCCCAGGGTGACCTGCCCATGCGGCCGCAGCAGCCCGCAGAGGCATTTGAGCAGCGTGCTCTTGCCGGCGGCGTTGGGCCCGATGATGGCCGTGATCCCGCGCTCGATCCGGATATTCACCCCCGCCAGCACCGACATGGCGCCGTACGAAAAGCTCAGGTTGGTTCCCTGAAGTATCACCAGTAGGACTTCCTGGACGTCAGGATCATCGCCGCGAAAAACGGAACACCCAGCACCGCTGTGACGATGCCCACCGGCAGCACCGCCCCGGGCAGCACCGCCTTGCACACCGCCGAGGCCGACGTCAACAGCACCGCTCCCAGCAGCGCCGAAAGCGGCAGCAGATACCGCTGGTCCTCCCCCACCATCCGCCGCGCCAGGTGCGGGGCCACCAGCCCGATGAACCCGATCGCCCCGGCGAAACACACCGCCGCGGCAGTCAGCACCGACACCAGCGCCAGTGTCTGCAGGCGCAGGCGCTGCACGTCGACGCCCAGGCTGCGGGCGTGGCTCTCGCCCAGGCGCAGGGCGGTCAGCCGCCAACTGCTCATCGCCAGAAGAACCATCGACGCCGCCAGAACGCACGAGACGACGGCCAGCTTCTCCCACGTGGCGCCCTGGAGGCTGCCGAAGATCCAGAACACGATGGCCTGCAACTGGTTTTCCGACGCCAGGTATTGCATCAGGGCCACGCCCGAGTTGAACAGGAACAGCAGCGCCACCCCGCCCAGAACGACCGTTTCCGTGCCCGCCCCTCGCAGACGCGCCACGGCGAAGATCGCCATGCACGAGAGCATCGCAAAAACAAACGCCGACGCCGGAACTGTCACCGCCAGCGGCAGGGCCACCGGAACGATCATCACCAGCGCCGCGCCGAAGCTCGCGGCCGCCGATACCCCCAGCGTGTATGGGCTGGCCAGCGGGTTGTTCAGGATCGTCTGCATCTGCACCCCGGCCACCGCCAGCGCCGCCCCCACTGCCGCGGCCATCAGCGCCGTGGGCATGCGGAAGGTCCACAGGATCGTGCGATTGGCAGGCTCGACGTACTCGGGCATGAACACCGCTGCCAGTACCTGCCCCACAGAAAGCGTCGCCGGCCCGGTCATCACGTCGATCACCAGCGCCGCCAGCAGCGCCGCAGCCGCCGCGGCCAGAACCATCAATCGCCGCCGCCCCATGCGGCGGTACTGGCTGCCCGAGGCGGCGACGGCAGCCGCGACATGTGGCGTCCGGGCGATCATGACAGCTCGGCGCTCAGTTCGTCCAGCGTGCAGAGGCGCACGCCGCGCGTGGCGAAGTCGTCGAGGATCTCGCTGCGGTTCTCTTCCGTACCGCAGCGCCCGTAGCCTTTGGCACTGGCGACCGTCACGTCGGTCACGATGCGGACCTTCTGCCCCGCCGCCAACAGGCCCCGCACCGCCGCGTTGACACACAGGTCGAACCCGTTGCCAAAGACGATCCACTCCCCCGCGTCCAGCGCCTGCGCCAGGGCCGTTGCGTTTGCATTGTCGGCGAACATGTCAAACGCGCGGCAGGCGTAATTCTTCGCCGGCTCGTGATACGTCTTCTTGGACAGGCAGATCAGCGCGGCTGAATCCAGCCGCCGGCGCCACTGCTGGTCGCCCGCGTCGAGCGGGACCAGCAGCACGTCGCCAAGGCTGTCAGCCGCCAGCATGCGGCCCGAGCAACACGTGGTAAAGACCAGCGGCGCCTCGAGCCGCCGGGCCAGGGCGTACAGGCTCTCAAGGGCCCCGGCCAGCGGTTTGACGCGCGGGCGAAACTGCAAGCCGTCGCCGGCGTCGGCCAACTCGCGGCAGTCCACGTCGAAAAATACAAATCGCCTCTTCATGGATTTTGCTCGTCCAAAGCGATCATCCACGTTCCGCTGCACTCGAAAGGCATGAATCGCTTGTGAAACTCGCCCAGCGACGACGCCGGGTCCAGGTCCGCGAACGTCTGCGGGTAGAACCACTTGGCCATCTGCTGCACGCAGGCAAAGAACGTCGGATGCATCACAAACCCGTGAAACACCGTGTAGACGCGGCGGTTCCTGACCGCGGACAGATGCTCCCACCCCGCCCGCTTGGTAAAACCCTGTAACAACTTGCGAGCCTCGCCCGGCGAGGTGCTGTAGCCCAGGTGCATCGTATCGGCCGCCGCCGGCCAATTCGCCCCGGTCATAAGGATCACGTCCGGGTCGGACTTGATGAGGTACTCGGCGCTGATGGGTCCCATGGCTGGCGCGGCGCCCAGGGCGATGTTGCGGACCGGCAGGCGCGACAGCGCGGTGCCCCACGCGGTGCCCTTGCCGCTCTTGTCGCTGCCGTACGAGTTGCCGTACTGCGAAGGGCCCAGGTGCCCGCTCTCCACATACACCGACGGGCGCGCCGGCCCAACCGCGTCCAGCCGCGACAGGACCTTGTTCAACTCCTGGTTCATGAAATCGACGATCTCCCGCGCCCGCGCCTCTCTGCCCAGGGCGCGTCCCAGCATTGCGATGCTCCGTTGGGGACCGGTGTACGGGTCGTTCGATTGGTCCGTGAAGACGATCGGCACGCCGGTCTGCTGGAGTTTTTCGATGCACTTGTACCCGCGTTCGATCATGAACACGTCGCCGACAACCAGGTCGGGCTTGAGCGCCAGGACCGCCTCGACGCTGACGGCGTCGCTGAAGATCGAACCGAGAACCGGCGTCTGCGCCAGGCGAGGATAGCGATGGAGATACTTGCCGTAGGCGTCCTTATCGGAGGTTTGGACGTCCGGGCCCCACGCCACGATCTTCGACTCGACTTCATCGCCCAGCAGCATCGAGAGCGAGTAGATGTCGCGGCTTCGGATCAGAACGATCCGCTCGATGCGCGCCGGCAGAGAAACCTTCCGCCCCGCCAGGTCGGTCACCGTCAGCGTCGAACCCGCCGCAGGAGAAGAAGTGCTATGGGAGGTCGAACCAGCGCGATAGAAGCCCGCCGCGGCCAGCACAGCCGCCAGCGCGAGCACGACGATCCATACAGTCTTGCGCACGGCATCCTCTCGGGGGCTTCGCCCCCGGCTAGGCTCTCTGCGCCCCTGCGGGGCGAAGAAGAAAACAACCAGCCCCGTCAACGAGTTAACCAATTAACGAGTTAACGAGTCAACCAACCCCATCACTCTACTGTAAAGAGCTCGTCCGTGTCAGGATTGCCATCCATATCGAGGTCGCCCACGTTTTTCGACTGCGCCTGCTCGAGGGTGATGGCCGCCTGTCCGGTGGCCGTGTAGGCGTCCCGGATCCACTTGGGGCGCTCCTCGCTGACGTGCCCGTCGACCCAACTGACGTTGCCCTTGCCGCCGTGGCGGGCGTGGAAGTCCGGGTAGTTCTGCGAGGGCGGGTTCAGGAACGGCGTGGTCTCCAGCAGATTCGGAGTGGCCTTGACGTTGCGGGCGCAGTCGGCAAAGAGCACCTTTGAAGCCGGCCGCTGGATGGCGTAGATGTTCGTCCAGTTGAAGGTCTTGGCCCCGCCTCCGGCCGGAGTGCCGTCGTAATACGAGAAGTAAAACCAGTTGTACCCGATGCCCATCTGTCCGTTGTTGGGCAGGCCCGACCAGGCCGGGCAGGCGTCCATGCGGCCGTCACCCATGTAGGGTATCAGCGGCGACAACTCGGGGTGATACTTGGTCGGGTCGCTGGCCGAGGCGGGCGGCCGCTCCTGGGCGCCAGACCAGAACTTGTAGTAGACGGGATCGGTGTAATCGCGCCCGGCAACCGCCAGGTCGTTGTGATCCATCGCGTAGCGCCGCCAGGCCGAGCCGAGGCTCTTGAGCGTCGTCGAGCACGCCACCGACCGCGCGCTCTCCAGCGAGTTGCCGATAACCGGCACGAGAATGGCCACCAGCACCGCGATGATGGCGATGACCACCAGCAGTTCCACCAGCGTGAAGGCATTGGTCTTCGTTGTAAGATTCATGTTTTTCTCATATCCGTGAAGATGTACGTCCACACGAGATCCGTACGGGACGGAAATCCTCTGCGGCGCGGGGAACAATTGCTATAATTTCGACCTTGCTCGCGTACGTTAGCGGTCGAGCTCTTGTCAAGCCGTAGCCTTGGCGAAGGCTGATGCTCGACGGGTTTTTCGCTGATCCATAAAGACGCCCGTAGAGAGCTCCGCCGCTAACCTACCGGGACGCATGGGCAAGACTGCCCATGCCACACTGAAGGAGGCCTTCCGGCTGTGGAAAAGATCAATCGCGTTCACGTGATCGCCTGCGGCGTGCTGGCGATCGATCTGAAAGACCTGGTCGCCAGGCTGGGATTCGACGTCTCGTTGTCGTTCCTGCCCGGCGGGCTGCACAGCACCCCGCGAGAGCTGCGCCGCCGGCTGCAGGAGGCCGTCGACGAGGCCACTGCCCAGAAGCGCGGCGACCTGATCGCCATCGGCTACGGCGTGTGCGGGCTGGGGGCGGTGGGCATTCACGCGCGGACGATCCCTCTGGCGATTCCGCGCGTCAACGACTGCATCGCCCTGTTCCTGGGCTCCGACAGCGCGTACAAGGAGCAGTTCGCCCGCTTTCCGGGCACGTATTACATCTCGGCCGGATGGGTCGAGGAGAAGGCCACCCCGCAATGCTCGGCCGACAAAGGGGC